>NZ_JAUBQR010000212.1:0-11714 GCF_036701385.1 Microcoleus sp. Pol12B4
ACAGCTTTGGTAAATGGCAAACCGACACTCATGGAATTTTATGCTAATTGGTGCGGTAGCTGTCAGGCAATGGCTAACGATCTGAGCGAAATAAAACAGAAATACGCCGAACCGCTGAATTTTGTGATGCTGAATGTAGATAATGACAAATGGCTGCCAGAAATCACCAAATATCGAGTAGATGGCATTCCGCACTTTGTCTATTTGAACGATAAAGGCAGCGCCGTTGCTGAAACGATGGGTGAAATGCCGCGCAGTATTATGGAAGCTAACTTAGAAGCTTTAATTGCAGGAAAACCTCTGCCAAACGTCCAAGCTGGGGGTCAAGTTTCTAATTTTACTCCCCCCACAGGGCCTGTGAAAACAAGTAGCTCCGACCCCCGCGCCCACGGCTCTCAAGTACAGTAAATGAAGTCATTAGTCAGTAGTCAGTAGGAATAAGAGGCGTTGCTGATTTACGGTATGAAAGGCTAAATATGCCAGTCATAGAAACCAATATCGACAAAGCTTGGGGATTTTTAACTGATTTTTTTCATACCCTGATTAAGCAACGCCAAATGAGATTGATCGCACCTCAGTTAAGGAAGGGCGAGCGCACTTGGGGATGTGATTAAAAAAGGGCGATCGCCTAGTTAAAACTCACTACGCCGTTTTATTGGGTTTGGGTGGTTTGCCACGAGAACCGCTGGTTTTTTTTACAAACATTCTCCCTGGGTATCCCAAGGAATGTTGGCGAAAAAAACCCTGAGTTTCTCCAGATTTATGATAATCTGTTCAATTCGTTCTTTTGACTGGGTATCAGTTGAAGTAATTTCGTGCAGATGCTTGAGATACTGTTTGCATTTTGCTTCAACTGCGTCGGCACCTTTATCAAAGGCTGTGGCTGTCTCTTGCCAATACTGGTCGATTCCTCCTAAGAATTTATCAACAACACCCTGTTTTTTGAATTGTTGGTGAATTTCTTTTGCTAACCGCTTCTGCCAAGCTTCCCCAAATAAATTCCATACTAAAGAAGCCAGTCCAGCAGCCAAACCAATCCCTAGAACTATTGGGCCACCAATCGCAGCTACGAAAGAAATTACTGTTGCCGTGCCACCACCGATACTAATACCAAGTGCTGACAAAAGACTGACTAATTTCGCTACTAAGATATAGCTGCCAAGATTGCCAAGGCCTGCTGCCCAAGCGGCTAAGGCACCATAAGTACCTAAACCTGCTATCCCACCAAGAAAAGCTCCTTTTGTATCGAAGGGAATAGATACTACTATTCCATCTTTGTTGGGAAGTTTAGGCACTGGGTATTTTTCTAGAAAAGCGTCAATCTCAGCCTTGAGTTTTTCAGAATTGACACTAATCCGATTTTCTAAATGACTTTGCAGCAGATCGACTAAATAACCGGGAGCGTATTCTTGAGCCTATTTCTGTTTGTCGTATCTCTGGCGAATCATTTGTTCTATAAACTCTACATCGATCTTTTTTTCTGCATAGGTCTGAAATGATTTGCGGGTATCTTTCTCTAATTCCTTAATTTGTTTGCTCACTTGACTGCGTTTTTGCCGCATTTCTCGCTGACGTTCAGGTTCATTTTTCTCGGCTTTGTCAAGCTCTTTTCGATACTCCTCTATTTTGGCAACAGTTGTTTGATATTGCTCAATCGAGTTAGCGTATTCTTGTTTTTTGTCTTTTTTGACCGCATTGATTTCGCGGTCGATACGAGAGATGACTGGTTTAGGAAGAGTCTCGCAGAGGAGTTGAGTTAAATCATCAAAGAGACGCTGACAGCGATCCGGCTTTTCTGACCAGAAAGTGAAGAAACGCTTTTGCACATCTTCCTTGGTAATATCCCGCTTTGTTAGCTTCCGACGAAACTCTATAGCAGTTTCATCAAGTTCTTTATACAGTCTGGCTGAAGCTTTATTGAGAATTTTGGGAAGCTCATCGTCAGGGATACTCGGATCGGCGTGTGTCGCCACAATAAAGAAATTGCCTAGCGTCGGAAAGTCGTTGCATTCATTCTCTGGGGTCGGCAACAAACGCAGCAAATTCCGAAGTCGCACCATATCTTGACCATTGATGTGACCCTTGGCAGGAGAAGCATAAAGCAAGACATTAGCAATCTTGGTGGCACTATTAGCTTTCTCAACATCCTTTGATACTTCATCTTGTTTATCAGAGTAACCGGGAAGGTCAATCAGGTTACACGCTTTTAGCAAAGGAGCATCTACATAAACTATAGCTGTATGTCCGCCCTCATTGCTATCGTCAGAGTCATCATATTGGTGTACGCCATATTTTTCTAGCAGGTCAAAGGAGCCGAATTGCAAAAAATGCTTCTGACAACGCTCCCGATTCTCTAAATATAGGAAGTCAAAATTTAGCTTGCCGTTTTCATCTTGCCAAAATTTCTCATCAATAATTCCCACGTTTCCATCAAACCATTCGGGGCGACTTTCCACATGACAAACAATGGTAATGACTCTTGTTGCAGGCTGATAGCCTGTTGGCAATACTTTTTGGCCTAAAAGAGTATTAGCAAGATAGGATTTACCAGAGTCAAATGCTCCTGTCAAGACAACATTTGGTTTTTGATAATACTGGTTAATTTGTTCTTGCAGATCGTTAGGTATACGTAGTTCCGTTGGCAATTCTAGCCAAGGTAAAAAAGAATTTTCATCGATATACTGATTAAGTAAATTTAGCCGGCGATAAAGTTCAGCGTAGGGACTGCCTGGTTCAATTCCTGGGAGTGGAGGTATTTCCTCTGACATGGCAGTTGCAATGTCAACACCTAATATTTGCAGCCATTTTACTGCCATTCCCATCGGAACTTGTGCAGGGAACTGCTCATAATTTTTAACCTGATCTACAGAAATGCCGAGCCCGCTGGCAACTGATTCTTGACTGATACCTTTCTGTTCCCGATAGCGTCTAAAATTGATGTTCATAGCATTCTGCTACCCGCTAGTTTAATCCACAGGAAGTTATTTGTTTTTTATAATTATCTTCTAATTATGAATTTATCGGAGTCATAAAATGTAAAATTTTATCAGCAATTGAGACGATCGCTCTGTCAGAAAACGTCAGATTGTGTCATCTTGGTCAGAAAATGTCATAAAAAATATGATAAAATAGGCAAAACTTTCACGCCTACCTGACTAATGAACGTTCAAGAAGTCTTGAGATTTGCCGATGACATGGTTTTCGCCAAGACGGGAGAACATTTGGAGGATCTGCAAAAAGCTATCCTGCTGGGTGTATGGAAAGGTCAAAGATACTCTAAAATTGCATAAGAATCTCACTGCACAGAAGGTCATGTCAGAAATGTCGCATCGGAATTATGGCAACTACTCTCAGATGTATTAGGTGAAAATGTCAATAAATTAAATTTTAGGTCGGCATTGGAGAGGTCGCAATTTGCCTACTTTTCAAATTATGGAAAAAATTCTTTACAGATTGGTAATGTAAATGTCTGTGATAATAGTTTGCAAGCTTCAGAAATTCCAAAAACCCGATCGCCCTCCACCCCCACCTCAGACACCTCCCAACCCCAAACCAGACTAGACTTAGCAGACGCACCTCACATTTCATCATTGTCCGATCGCACATCCGAACTCGCCACCCTCGAAAAATCCATCGTCCAAGACAAGTGCAACCTTGCAGCCATATTAGGAATAAGCGGCATTGGCAAAACCGCCCTTTCCCTCCACCTAATACAAAAAATTCAGCATAAATTTGAATACGTCATCTGGCGAAGTCTCCGCCACTCCCCACCGTTAGAAACTACCCTAAAAAATCTCCTAGAATTTCTCTTAAATAAATCCGAAATCGAACTCCCTAGCAGCATACCCGATCGACTTTCCCTGTTAATGGAATTTCTGCGAAAAAACCGCTGTCTCATTATCCTAGACGACGTGCAAACCATTCTCAGCAGCGGACAATTAGCAGGAAATTACCGCCCCGAATGCGAAAATTACAGCATCCTCTTCAGACAAATCGGAGAAACAACCCACAATAGTTGCTTAATCCTCAACAGTTGGGAACCTCCCAGAGAAATTACCGTATTAAAAGGAGAAAACTCACCCGTTCTTAGCTTACAACTCCAAGGCATAGGTACAGCAGCAGCCGAAATTTTCCGACAAAAAAGTTTACTCAATCCCGAAACATGGGACAACTTAATTAACACATACCGAGGCAATCCATTGTGGTTGAAAATAGTCGCCACCACCATTCAAGAAATATTCCGAGGTAGGGTGGCTGAATTTTTGAAATATGATATGCTATTCTTAGGGGAAGAATTGGCAGCAACATTGCACCCGCAGATAAATCGTTTGTCAGAATTAGAGAAAAAGCTCATCTGCCGCCTCTGCCACGAAGCAAATTCAGTTTCAATAGAGCATTTGCTAAAAGATGCTGAGTTATCGCCCTCCGAGTTATTCAACGGGCTGCAATCTTTGGGGAGGCGATCGTTAGTTGAAATAGAAGAACAGGAGAATGAAACGTTATTCAGCGTTTGTCCTGTGGTGAGACAATATGTAATATCCAATCCAGTTGATTGATACTTTCCGACAGTGCGACAGTCCGACAGTCCGGCAGGGGTTGAAACCCCCGCCTCAAAGCTAAAGTCGGTTAAAACCGACTGCAGAGTGTGATGAAAATGCAATTAATTGTAGTCCTCTTTTAGAGGACTTTCGCTGTGAGACAGGGGTTTTCAACCCCTGTCGGACTGGAAGTCAAACGAGAGATTCGATCGCAAATATGAATACTGCTGAACCTTCATTAACTAAAACAGAATTAAGAAAATCGCTCCTCAACACCCGCAAATCCCTATCAGCACAAGAATGGAGACAAAAGAGCGATCGACTCTGCAACCGCCTGCAAAACTCGCCCCTATTCACCCCAGGAAAAACAATCCTCGCCTATTTCAGTTGTCGCCAAGAACCAGATTTAAGTCCCCTATTTGTAACTTCCCGCAAATGGGGATTTCCCCGCTGTGTCGGCAAAGAGCTATCCTGGCACATCTGGCAGCCCGGAGATGCTTTACATACTGGAGCTTATGGCATACTCGAACCCCTGCCGGATGCTCCTAAAATACACCACTCAGAAGTAGATTTAATACTCGTACCCTCAGTAGGCTGCGATGTTCGCGGCTATCGCTTGGGCTACGGTGGCGGCTATTACGATCGAATGCTCAGTTTAGCTGAGTGGGAATCAAAAGTTACGATCGGCATTATCTTTGAATTTGCCTTGGTCGCCCAACTACCAGTTGACTGCTGGGATAAACCGCTGCAGAGCATTTGTACAGAAAGTGGTTGCAAAATTGCACAGCGAAAATCTTAAACGGGCATAAACAAATTAATTTTCCGCAATAATGCCTATATCCTCTTAATCTAGAATCTAGAATCTAAAACCTAAAATCTCAAATACTATGGCCCAGCGCTACGTTCGAGTCAAAACAACACAAGGACACATCCACTACGGTTTACTGCAACTGGGCCACAGCGTTCAAGTATTTGATGCACCGCCCTGGTTAAAAGGACAACCAACCGATTTGGAACTTTCACCAGATACTTACCAAATTCTCGCCCCGTGCTCTCCCTCAAAAATTGTAGCCGTAGGCAAAAATTATGTCGATCACGCCGCCGAGATGGGAACCCCAGTACCGGAAGAACCACTGCTGTTTTTCAAGCCTCCGAGTGCCGTCATCCCAGCAGGTGCAGAGATTCGTTATCCGCAGCAGTCGGAAAGGGTAGACTACGAGGGAGAATTAGCCCTGGTAATTGGCGAACATTGTACCAACTGCACTCCCGAACAAGCACACAGCAAAATTTGGGGATATACGATCGCCAACGACGTAACAGCCAGAGATTTGCAAAAGCGGGACAACCAGTGGGCGAGGGCCAAAGGGTTCGATACTTTTTGTCCCTTGGGGCCTTGGATTGTCCGCGAACTGAGTCCTGCTGCACAATTGCAGACTTTTATCAATGAGAGCGAGCGACCGGTACAGTCATCCCCGATCGATCGCATGGTATTTTCCCCAGACTTTCTCGTCTCCTACATTAGTCAAATTATGACCCTAATTCCCGGTGATGTGATACTGACGGGAACGCCGCAAGGAGTAGGGCCGCTACAAATAGGCGATCGAGTCCGCATCGAAATTGAAGGCATCGGCAGTCTTGAAAATACAGTAGTTATTAGTAATGGGTAATTGGTAATTATCACCAACAACGGTCAACTAACTAACGAACCTGCATATAAACAGCATCCGAAAGCGGAGGAATCTCTGCATAGCGTCCCAAAAGCGACTGCACGACTGCATAGACAAATGCAGCAAAAGCGCCCAAAAACACCATGTTATACAGAGTTTCCGCAATAAATGCGACTTGAACGCCGTTAGAAAAGATCGGCAAAACCAGACCACAGAGCATCAAAACAATGTCTAAAAGAATCGCCTGCATCGCATTAAAACGAATGAAGTGACTGATGTTTTCGTTTCTAACTACTCCTAAATACAGAGCAAAGAAGATAATCAAGCTAGCAAAGGGCAAACTATAAATTTGCATCAATGGAGCTAGCGGTATCAACAACAGTTGCAAGACAGGAAACTGTGTAAACAGAAACCTGCCAAAGGCAAGCCCGTCAACCAACGGAAGCAAATAAGGCAAAGAAGCAAAAATCCGGTCTGGAACAGTTGTAGATCCGCGCCAAGTCATAATGAACTCTCCTGAGTCGATCGATTAACTATTAATTCCATTAAACTCAGGATAACGCAGCAGCAGGGTTTGTGTTCCGACTCGCCCGGAATTGGCTTTTTACTCAGCGGGGAGCAGCCTCAACTACCAAGGGCAGGCTTTCTTATTTAATATTGGCAATGACGAAGCCCATTTGACACTCGTACCGATCGGGCAAATTTTCCGTAGGTTTAGCAACTGGATGTCCACAGCGAAGCTCTCCACCACTCCAGCGCGGTTGCCCAGTGCGATCTGCCAGCAAACAACTTTGGCAAACACACTGAGGGGCAAGCATCTGATTTTCCATTAAAATGACTAACATTTGATACCTCCGGCAGGTTTCACACCAGTAATTTCATTGTATGTCAGGAGTTGGGGACAAACCGCTTAACCTGAACACAACGTAATATTTATGTCAATGGTGCGAAATCCGTAGTACGGTATAAGATCCCCAATTCCCAATCCCAAAACTGTCAAGAGGTTGATTATTGTGACGGACACTAACTTAGAATTCCTTTCCAAAACCGATCCGCTAATTGCCGATTTAATCGGGCAAGAGCTCCAGCGGCAGCGAGACCACCTAGAACTCATCGCCAGCGAAAACTTTACCTCCGCAGCGGTAATGGCAGCTCAAGGATCAGTGCTGACCAATAAATACGCCGAAGGACTGCCAGCGAAACGGTACTACGGCGGCTGCGAATTTATTGACGGCATCGAGCAAATCGCGATCGATCGCGCCAAACAGCTATTTGGAGCTGCTCACGCCAACGTCCAGCCCCACTCCGGCGCTCAAGCCAACTTTGCAGTATTTTTGAGCTTGCTCGAACCCGGAGACGGAATTATGGGCATGGATTTGTCCCACGGCGGCCACTTGACCCACGGTTCACCGGTCAACGTATCCGGCAAATGGTTCAAAGCTTTTCACTACGGCGTCAGCCAAGAAACAGAACAGCTTGACTATGACGAAATTTTGGCACTGGCCAAAGAAAACCGGCCGAAATTGCTCATTTGCGGCTATTCAGCATATTCGCGAATTATCGACTTTGAGAAGTTTAGAGCGATCGCCGACGAAATCGGAGCCTACCTGCTCGCCGACATCGCCCACATTGCCGGGTTAGTCGCCACAGGACACCACCCCAACCCACTCCCCCACTGTCACGCAGTCACCACCACCACTCACAAAACCCTGCGGGGCCCCCGTGGTGGCTTGATTATGACCAATGACCCGGAATTAGGTAAAAAGTTTGACAAAGCAGTTTTCCCCGGCACTCAAGGTGGGCCCTTAGAACACGTCATTGCGGGCAAAGCAGTAGCTTTCGGCGAAGCATTAAAGCCTGAATTTAAAACTTATTCCGGTCAAGTAATTGAAAATGCGCGCGCTTTAGCTGCACAGTTGCAGCAGCGGGGTTTAAAACTCGTTTCCGGTGGCACGGACAATCACTTAATGCTAGTTGATTTGAGATCGGTAAACATGACAGGCAAACAAGCCGACCAATTAGTCAGCGGTGTGAATATTACTGCTAATAAAAATACCGTGCCTTTCGATCCGGCATCGCCCTTTGTCACCAGCGGTTTGAGACTCGGTTCGCCGGCGATGACCACCAGGGGAATGGGAACAGCAGAATTTACCGAGATTGGCAATATTATTGCCGATCGCCTCCTAAATCCAGATGATGAAAGCGTCGCAGCCGACTGCCTGCGTCGAGTCGCAGCACTGTGCGATCGCTTCCCCTTATATCCCCACTTGTACTTGAAAGTGCCGGCATTAGCTTAATTTTCCTGATCGGCAATGGGGAATTGGTAGTTGGAAGTGTACGGGTAAAAGGGTAAAAGAGCAGGAAAAGATTGAGAGTTGCCGGTAGCGATATTGACAAGCGGTTTTCACCAAAAATATCGATCGCCAATACGGTTTTAGTAAAGATATTTGTCGGGCGGGGCTGGTTTGACTAACGGTATTTGTCGGTTGCGAAAGATACCGCTCAACTGGGCCCGCTCGCCAAATATCGACTTTTTTGCTCGCGAAAAAGTCGATATTTCAAATCGTTAATTCGAGAGTTATGAATGAACAACCTGACAATTCGCCCCAGGGCAACTGCCATTGCGGCAAATCTCCGACTCCCAAACCCCCAGTCACTCTTCAAGATGTTTCCTTGTTATAAGCCATCTGAAATGTAGTAGACTCTGCCTGACAGCCTAATTGCCCCGCACTATTTAAAATTGATTTCAGATGCCGTACCAGTATCTGTACCACATACTCGCTTTCCTGGTTTCTGCGATCGTCGTCCTCTGGAGTACACCAATAGTCAAAAAAATTGGTCTCAAAAGCGGGCGAGTCGATCGGCCAGGCGAGCGAAAAGTCCACAAGCGCCCTATGGTGCGCTTGGGAGGAGTTTCCATCTTTCTCGGCACTATCACTGCCCTCTTATTTGTCTGGCTCTCAGGAGGCTTCATCGATGCTAACGGACAAGTTCTCAATCCCAAAGACGAATACGAAATTTGGGGAGTCACCCTCGGCGGCATCGGATTCTTCCTCATCGGTTTAGCAGACGACCTATTTTCGCTCTCGGCATTAAAACGCTTGCTCATGCAAATTGGCGTATCCAGCATCGTTTGGATGGCAGGCGTACAAATTGAGTTTCTGACAGTTCCCTCCTTGGGACTGACTGATATTGGCTGGCTGAGCTTGCCAATTACCGTGATTTGGCTCGTCGGCATGGCGAATGCCATCAACTGGATTGACGGTTTGGACGGTTTAGCGGCCGGAGTTTCAGGGATTGCAGCAGTTGTAATGCTGATTGTCAGTCTGGCGATGCACCAACCGGCGGCGGCCCTGATTGCAGCGGCTTTAGCTGGCGGGGCCTTGGGATTTCTGCGCTACAACTTCAATCCGGCTCAAATCTTTATGGGAGATGGCGGGGCTTATTTTATCGGGTTTACTCTTGCTGGAGTGGGAGTAATTGGGTTAGTTAAAACTACGGCTGTTACTTCTGTGTTGCTGCCCTATTTAATTTTAGCTGTACCGATTTTAGATATGTCGGCTGTCATTCTCGATCGACTTCGCAACGGCAAGTCACCGTTTATTGCTGACAAGCGCCACCTCCACCACCGACTTCTACAAGCCGGACTATCCCATCGATTTGCGGTTTTATTTATTTACTCACTGACACTGTGGGTGGGAAGTTTAGCCCTAGCTTTTTCGCTTCCCAGCGGCGTAATTTACGCTATGGGTGCAACAAGTTTGCTGGGATATGCTAGCTGGAAAGTTTGGAGACACGCTAGGTGAAGGAAGAAGGAAGAAGGAAGAAAAATAATTTCTAATGCCCAATGCCCAATTCCCAATGCCCAATGCCCAATTCCCAATGCCCAATGCCCAATTCCCAATGCCCAATGCCCAATTCCCAATGCCCAATTCCCCAATCTAAAATCCAAAATCTAAAATCTAAAATTGAATGGTTGCTGAAATTATTTGTGTTGGCACTGAATTGCTGTTAGGCGATATTCTTAATAGCAATGCCCAGTTCTTAGCCAAAGAATTAGCGAGTCTGGGAATCCCTCACTACTATCAAACAGTGGTGGGGGACAATCCAGAACGTATCAAACAAGTGTTAGAAATCGCCGTCAGTCGATCGCAGCTTTTGCTCTTGACCGGAGGCCTGGGCCCCACACCAGACGATCTGACAGTCGAAACGATCGCCGATTTTTTTGGGGTTCCCCTCATCGAAAAGCCGGAAATTATTGCAGATATCGAATACAAATATGCTCAGCGGGGACGCACCATGAGTCCCAGCAACCGCAAACAAGCTTTAATTCCAGAAACTGCGGACATTCTGCCGAACCGCAGCGGTTCTGCACCGGGCATTATTTGGCAGCCGGTTTCTGACGTGACAGTAATGACATTTCCCGGCGTACCTGCGGAAATGCACTTGATGTGGCAAGAAACCGCCGTTCCTTACCTGAAAAATGGCGGCTGGTGCAGCGAAACTATTTACAGCCGCACATTAAAATTTTGGGGTATTGCTGAGTCGGCATTGGCGGAAAAAGTAGAGAGTTTTCTGAATTTAACTAATCCTACTGTGGCTCCCTACGCCAATCACGGCGAAGTCAAACTGCGGATTTCGGCCCGCGCGGAGTCGTCCGTGGCTGCGAAAAACTTGATTGAGCCGATCGAACAACAATTGCGACAAATTGCCGGCTCGGACTGTTACGGTGCTGATAGCGATACCCTCGCTTCTACTGTGGGTCAATTGTTGCTTGATGCGGGGCAAACTCTTAGCGTGGCTGAATCCTGCACGGGAGGTGGATTGGGGGCGATGCTGACGGGTGTTCCCGGCAGTTCGAGCTACTTTTTAGGCGGGATTATTTCTTACGACAATCGGGTTAAGGAAGGATTATTAGGTGTTAATCCGCAAGATTTAGCCGAATTTGGCGCAGTCAGCCACCAAGTAGCCAAACAGATGGCTGCAGGAGTTCGCGCTAGTCTCAATACAAATTGGGGATTGAGCATTACAGGCATCGCCGGGCCAGGAGGTGGCACAGGCGCTAAACCTGTCGGACTGGTTTATGTCGGTTTAGCGGGCGACGGCGAGACAGAAAGTTTTGAATACCGCTTTGGCGATGCCCGATGCCGCGATTGGATTCGGAATCTGAGTAGCTGTACGGCGCTCGATCGACTCCGGCGTAAATTATTGTTGGTAAAAGCGTAAAAAAAATCTCACGATTGGTTAATTGTCAACAGTCAACCGTAAACTTAAGCTTTATTTAACACTCTATAGTTCGAGATAGTTCGGCAATATTCCGCTGGCCTCTTGATTATCTGTAAAGATTCGTTATGATAATAAGATAGGACTGATGGGCCAATATACTGACTCTCTCCATTGCTCAAAATAACCAGCAAGCGAGAAAGCAAGTTTGACCTTTGGTTTCAAAGTCGTGCTTGCTTATTTTCAGATATTTAGCCGTCGGTTTAGCAATCTAGACTATAAAAAA
>NZ_JAUBQR010000213.1:0-11701 GCF_036701385.1 Microcoleus sp. Pol12B4
GAATTAGAAGTCCTAATTCAAAAAGTGAAAGCAGCCCAAGCTGAATTTGCCACCTACACTCAAGAACAGGTCGATCGCATATTCAAGCAAGCAGCTTTAGCCGCTAATGCCGCCCGCATTCCCTTAGCCAAGGCAGCAGTCAAAGAATCGGGAATGGGAGTTATCGAAGATAAGGCAATCAAAAATCATTTTGCCTCGGAAATGATTTACAACAAATACAAAAACGACAAGACTTGCGGTATCATCGAGTCCGATCGGCATTTTGGCTACGAACGCATTGCCGAACCCGTGGGAGTGCTGGCGGGAATCGTTCCTGTAACTAACCCGACTTCCACCACCATCTTTAAGTCTTTAATCGTGCTCAAGACGAGAAATGGCATTATATTTTCGCCCCATCCCCGCGCCAAATCCTGCACGGCTGCGGCGGCAAAAATCATCCTCGATGCTGCTGTAGCTGCAGGAGCACCACCGGATATTATTGGGTGGATTGATGAGCCAACTGTGCCACTTTCCCAAGCTTTGATGCAGCACCACGATATCAAACTAATTTTGGCAACTGGCGGGCCGGGAATGGTAAAAGCGGCCTACTCTTCAGGACATCCCTCCCTCGGTGTCGGCGCAGGAAATACTCCCGCCATCATTGATGAAACCGCCCACATCCAAATGGCTGTCAGCTCAATTTTGCTCAGCAAAACTTTCGACAACGGCACGATTTGTGCTTCGGAACAATCGGTGGTTGTTGTGGATGAGGTGTACGATGCAGTGCAACTGGAATTTATCAAGCGCGGTGCTTATTTCCTGAATGCTGAAGAACGGGAAAAAGTGCGGCAGGTAATCTTAATTGATGGTCGATTGAATGCCGAAATAGTCGGACAATCGGTGCAAAAGGTGGCACAGATTGCGGGTTTTGTAGTGCCGTCAAACATCAGGGTTTTGATTGGAGAAGTGGATGCGATAGGTAAAGAAGAACCCTTTGCTTGTGAAAAACTTTCGCCGATTCTCGCAATGTACCGCGCCAAGGACTTTACTGAAGCAGTAGACAAAGCGGAAGCGCTGATAATTTTTGGCGGACACGGACATACTTCTGTACTCTACACCGCTCCGCACAATCAGAAGCACATTCGTTATTTTGAAAGCAAACTAGAGACTTCGCGGGTGCTGATTAATACGCCTTCTTCTCAAGGTGCGATCGGCGATTTGTACAATTTCCGCCTCGATCCCTCCCTTACCCTCGGTTGCGGTAGCTGGGGCGATAATTCCATTTCTGTTAACGTGACACCCCATCACCTACTGAATATCAAAACCGTAGCAGAACGGCGCGAGAATATGCTCTGGTTCCGCATTCCTCCCAAGATCTATTTTAAGTCGGGTTGTCTTCCTGTAGCTTTGAGGGATCTTGCAGGTAAGAAACGTGCTTTGATTGTGACCGATAAACCATTGTTTGAGTTGGGATTGATTAAGGAAGTCACAGATAGTTTGGAAGAAATCGGCATCGATCACTACACATTTTACGATGTGGAACCCGATCCTTCGCTGGCTACTGTTCGCAAAGGTTTAGAAATATGCAATAGTTTCCATCCCGATGTGATTATTGCCTTTGGTGGTGGCTCGCCGATGGATGCTGCTAAAGTAATGTGGCTGATGTATGAGCACCCAGAAATTGAGTTTGAAGGATTGGCGATGCGGTTTATGGATATTCGCAAGCGGGTATACGAACTGCCGCCTTTGGGTTCAAAGGCAATTATGGTAGCAATTCCAACTACTTCGGGAACGGGTTCGGAAGTCACGCCTTTTGCGGTTGTTACGGATGAACGATCGGGGATTAAGTATCCGCTTGCAGATTATGCTCTGACTCCGAGTATGGCGATCGTCGATCCAGAACTTACGCTGAATATGCCCCGGAAACTGACTGCTTACGGCGGCATTGATGCACTAACCCACGCTTTAGAAGCTTATGTTTCTGTGTTGGCTTCTGAGTATACAAATGGTTTGGCTTTAGAAGCGATTCGTTTGCTGTTTAAATACCTGCCCAGCGCTTACAAAAATGGTGCTAACGATCCGAAAGCGCGGGAGAAAGTACATTATGCTGCTACGATCGCCGGCATGGCATTTGCTAACTCTTTTCTGGGGGTTTGTCACTCAATGGCTCACCAATTAGGTGCAACTTGCCATGTCCCTCACGGTTTAGCGAATGCGCTGATGATTTCCCATGTAATTCGCTACAATGCAACGGATGTTCCCTTCAAACAAGCGATTTTTTCTCAAAACAAGTATCCTAACAGCAAGTGGCGTTATGCTCGAATTGCGGACTATCTGAATTTGGGCGGCGATACAGAAGATGAAAAAGTTGAGAAGTTGATCGCAGCGGTGGAAGATCTCAAGCGTCAGGTAGATATTCCTAGCACGATTCAGGAGGCGATCGCCAGTCAGGGAATGAGTGATGATTTCTTTTTTGCTCGCGTTGAGGAAATGGCCGATCGAGCTTTTGACGATCAGTGTACCGGAGCTAACCCCCGCTATCCGCTGATTGAAGATTTAAAGCAACTTCTGGTGCAAGCGTATTCTGACGGCGACACTTCTGATCTCAATCGAGTGTTAACTTTAGTTTAATCGGCACGGTGCCATAGATTACTCCAGAAAAGCCTGTCAATGGGGGGCAGGATACCTAACCCCTAATCCCCACAATTTCTGGAGAAGTCTAATGCAGGGCCCGGCAGTGAAAATAAACCCCGAAGCGGATCAAAATACCAAGTACGGGTTGAAAATTTGTGAAATTGTGTTATGATATTAGAGGTAACTATTTTACGAATTTTGTAGTTTCAGTGGCTGTTCGCGCGATGACCTCTTCACCAACCATAGCACCCGTTCGATCGAGTCAAGTTACCCGCAAACCTTATCCCAACTATCGGGTAATAGTTCTCAACGACGATTTCAACACATTCCAGCACGTTGTGGAATGTTTGACGAAATACATTCCTGGCATGACGAGCGATCAAGCTTGGAAACTCGCCAACCAAATCCACCACGAAGGCCAGGCCACCGTCTGGGTTGGCCCGCAAGAGCAAGCAGAACTTTATCATATGCAATTGAGCCGTGCCGGGCTGACAATGGCTCCGCTAGAGTCAGCTTAACATTTTTTAATTAACAGTTACAATACTTACTTTCAAATTTGCCAAAATGGCAACATCACTTCATCCTCTTGATTTAGATTATGTGTCAATACACCTAATCTTTTACTCAAGTAGGAGAATTTTATGAATCATCCTTTTGATCTAGATATTGCTGATCTCGAAGCCATTGATTTGGATTTTGAAGAGACGTTAACTGATGAACAGGCCGCCCACATCGGAGGTGGAATTCGTTTCACGACTCTGGCTCTAGGTGAAGAAGGTGGAGGTGGCTCGATACAGTGTATCTCAGCTCCCTGTCCGGGAAGTGAAGGAGGAGGAGGATTTCCTCCCCCGCCTCCTATTTTCGATCCTCCGGTGACCACTCTGGCTATAGGTGAAGAGGGTGGAGGACCTTACACGAAAGCTTGGTTTGAAGGCGGTGGAGGCCCTATTTATTAGTAATCTCATTCCTGCCAACAATTTTATAATTTTTGCCTAACTCCTGAACTATTCCGATTGTTTCTGTAATGAGACTTTCAAAGATATAGCCTCATTTGAGTGTCTTTGTTCAAGAGTTCAAAAGTTGCAACACTTTCACAATAAGTGATGCGACTTTTCATATCTGTACTTGATTTTAGCACATAGATTGATGATTTTTAATTTTTAATTTTTCCATGAATATTTTAATTCTGGGTAATGATTCAGATGCTCATGCTACTCATATAAAAGATGCTCTCACCCAAGCCGGTGCAGAAGTAGATTATTTAGATACCTATCTGTTTCCAAGACAATTACGTCTGTCTTGGCAACCTGATACCCTGGTTGGGTGCTTGACGCTGCCCGGAGGTCGCCAGTTGAATTTTCAAGATATTCACAGTGTATTTTGGCGGAATTTTTCCGGTGTTGGCGTTGCACATTTAAAAGATGCAAATCAACAGCAAGTTGCATTGAACGATTCCATGAGTACAGTGCGATCGCTAATGCAAGCTTGTCCGGCTCGCTGGATTAATTCTTGGCAGGCATACCAATTTCATAAAGAAAAACCCCTACAACTGAGTTTGGCAAAGCAAATAGGAGTGACAATTCCTGCAACTTTAATCAGTAACAATCCAGAGCAAGTTAGGGAATTTGTCCAATCTCAGAAAAAAGTAATTTTTAAGCCAGTTTATGGTGGCGCTCATACCAAGTTGGTGACAGAGGCACATTTAGAACCTAATCGGCTGGACTTGGCTTTGAGTATTTCACCAATCACGATACAAGAGTATATTCCTGGGACAAACATTCGCAGTTATGTGATTGGCGAATCAGTCTATTCTGCCGAAATTCGCAGTCA
Source organism: Microcoleus sp. Pol12B4 (assembly GCF_036701385.1). Taxonomy (NCBI): domain Bacteria; kingdom Bacillati; phylum Cyanobacteriota; class Cyanophyceae; order Oscillatoriales; family Microcoleaceae; genus Microcoleus; species Microcoleus sp. Pol12B4. Next base: position 4,444 of record NZ_JAUBQR010000213.1, read on the forward strand.
AGCTTTGGACTTTCGGGAAGATTTAGAGTCCGAGTTAATTCCGATAGATTTGCCAGACTCAGTTCACCAACAATGTTTAGCAATATTAAAGGCATTTATGCTCGATTGGACTGCTATTGATTGGCGTCTTAAGCCAAGCGGTGAGTATATATTTTTAGAGGCTAATCCTAGTCCAATGTTCAGACATTTTGAGCGTCAGACTGGTTTTCCGATTACACAAAAATTAGTCAATCTGTTAATGTATTAACTCGGACTTAAGAGGCGATCGTAATTTTGCCAATCATCCCCGCCTCTGTATGTCCAGCTACGGTACAGCGCAGGTTGTAGGTTCCCGATTTCATCGGAACAAAAACCCATTCGGCCATAGCGCCCGGTTTAAGTTCCAATTCGTGAATAGCTCCTTTAATTTCCACCTTACCCGCTTCAACTTTTTGAGTCCAACTTGCATCAGCAAAGTCTTTAGCAGTACAATAATGTTTCTGCGAACTAGGATTTTTCAGCACTAATTTATAGCGCTTGCCCGATTCAAATTCTAAGAGATTGGGAAAAAACTTTAGTTCCCCAGCTTCGTTACCTAAACTAACAGTAATTTCGGTGACAGGTTGCCGAGACAAATCACCTGCCGCACTAGCAATTGCCGTCGGCATCAAGATTGTGTTCAAACATAAAATTACTCCCAAGATCACCTTGAGAGCTTTTTGTAACCGCTGGCTGCGGGAGAATTTGCCCAATTGCAAACCGAGTAAATTGATCATGGCTGTTATGACTACTGTTAACTATTAACTGACGACTGACTACTGACTAATTACTTAATTCGATCGCCAAACTTCATCCCAAGGCCCGCCCCCAACTTCCAAACCGCATAAAGAACTTTGAGCCTCTAAGATAATTCTAGAACGCTGCTTGCCATTTTTTTCCACATTTCCCCCCAACAACTCTCGCAGTTGCAAGCGCAATTCGCCGTGCGTCGTATCCCGGCAGCAAAAAGCCATACCTTTTTCTGTAGGAGCTCGCAAATAAGTACCATAACTGTTTGTAGTGCCAATTAACTCAATTTCAAACTGACTGTTTCTCGCCTGCATTTTCCAGCTTCCCCAAGGTTCAATATTCCAACTAACTTCCGAATTCCAAGGCACAAATTCGTAAAATTTGCCTCGGTAATGCAGACAAATCATTGCTACCGATTCCATCCACCACAGCACGCCCCGCTTGCCCCCACCAGCAGTTAAAGCTAAATCCTTTTCGCCTTGAAAACAATTGCAATTAACCCAAAACCACTTTTGCGGAAAAGCACCGCCCCAGTTTTTTTCGCTGTAAGCGGGAGCATCTTTAAATTCGTAGCGTTCGCCGTTCCAATCGATCCAGCCCGTGGCTAAACCGTGAGCCATTAAAATTTGCCATCCCGGCTCAAATACGGGGAGAAAAGATAGCATTCCCGCCGTTGATTTCTGGATCTCTTCAGAGTTTCCCCAGCCATAAATAGGTCGAATTTCGTACTGCCAAAAACAGTGGCTGCCACTTCCCGGATCGTGCAGATAACCTTGATTTAAAGTAGCAGTAGCTTGATAGCCTTCTTCGACTCTGCTGTCGAATACTTGCGGTTCTAAATATTCTGGTTTAAGTTGTAAATTTGTTTTCCCCCAATGTCCGAAAGCCAAGCCTTCTCGGTGGGCCCAAAACTTATTTACATCGGGAAAGGTGCGACACAAATAGCTATCTTTCGGGCCGAGAATTTGAGCTGCACCGCCGCTGTAAGGTTGACCGCCTCTGGGGTCTTCGATGGAATACATGAATGCAAAGGATTGTCCGTGAATTGGTAAGGTTATTCGGTAGTACCAGCCTTCAAAAAAGCGCCGGGAACTGCCGTCCCAGTGGTAGCCGCTGTGGGGAGTTTCAATAGTTTTGAGTTTTGAGAGTGAATTTGACATAAAATTACCAATAGCAAGATTTTAATAGTTGTAATTTGTGAGTTTAGACAAGAGAAGCAGCAGGTAATTCGGCAACATATTGGCTCGACGGATTTAATGGATGTAACGGATAGAATTCCCAATTACCGATTACCCATTACCGATTATCCATTACCGATTACCCATATGATAGGTTATTAATTATGTCTTTAGCACTTTGGCGATCGCCCTTAGCTCGCGCGCTCCACCGCAACCGCAGTCTCGCTTTTGCCCGCTACTTGCAACTAGCAACTGTTCGCGCCACTGGGCGTCCGGCCAACCGCACTGTGGTGTTTCGAGGTTTCTTAGCTGATACTAATCAGTTGAAATTTATTACAGATATTCGCAGCCAAAAAGCCGAGGAAATTAACCTCTATCCTTGGGGGGAAATTTGCTGGTATTTCCCAAAAACTCGCGAACAATTTCGGATTGCTGGAAAGCTAGTTTTGGTAGGGGCAGATTATCCAGAGGCAGAGTTGTGTTCATCGCGGTGCACAACTTGGCAGGAGCTTTCTGAGGCGGCTAGATCACAGTTTGCTTGGCCGCATCCGGGGGATGACAAAGCCGAGGCTAGTGCTTTTGATTCTGCTTCCCCAAATGCGATCGAGCCGCTGCCTAATTTTTGCTTGCTGTTGTTGGAACCGGAAACGGTGGATTTTTTGGAGTTGCGGGGGGAACCGCAAAACAGGTCGCTTTATCGCCGCGACGGGGAGGGAAATTGGTCTGTTCGATCGGTTAATCCTTGAAGTCAGTTGACTGTTAACTGTTGACTTTTGTCAGTAAGAAAGTTTTAAGTTGAAAAATTTCCAAGGAAAAACTCAACACTCAAAACTGTTTTTAGATGCCGGTGCCGTCGAAAAATTCTTGAATTGCTTTATCTTTTAACTTGCAGCTAGGGGTTGTAACTAGCTGTGTTTTTTCGGCTAAGGCTACATTGCTGGCTTGGTTTAAAGCTTCTGATACTGAGTGGAAATTGTGGGAATTGGGAGCAGAATTTAAGGAGACAGATGCTTGAGGAAGCAAACTTTTTACTTGCTGTTCGAGGGACTCGATACGATCGAGCAAAGAGCGAATTACCACAGCTTCCGAATCCGGCAAACTGCCGTGTTCTAGGGGATTGACGCGCACTCCCGATCGATAGACGATGCGGCCGGGAATCCCTACCACTGTACAGTCAGATGGTACGTCGCGGAGTACGACGGAACCGGCGCCGATGCGAACGTTGTTGCCAATTTGCAGATTGCCGAGTACCTTGGCCCCGGCACCTACAACTACGTTTTCGCCGACGGTAGGGTGACGCTTGCCACTTTGTTTGCCAGTACCGCCAAGGGTGACACCTTGGTAAATTAGGGCAAAATCGCCGATAATCGCTGTTTCGCCGATCACAACCCCCATACCGTGGTCGATGAATACGCTTTTGCCGATGGTTGCCCCTGGGTGGATTTCAATTCCGGTCAAAAAGCGAGCTATGTGGGAAATCAAGCGGGGGATGAAGGGAAGTCCCAACACGTAAAGCCAGTGTGCGAGGCGGTGCAGCACTAGGGCCTGAAGACCGGGGTAGCAAAACAAAACTTCCAGCCAGTTGCGAGCGGCAGGGTCGCGATCGAAAATTATACTGAAGTCAGCTCTAAGAGTCTTTAGCACTTTCGGAGTTACCTATTTTGGTTAAACACGCCACTTTCGATTTTACATTTTACTGGATGGGGGAAGTGAGCGGTCGATCGGGAGATTGGGTAGTGGGAGATTAAGAGTGTGGGAGATTGGGGCAGTGGATCACTCGGAGATGGGGAGATGGGGGTAGAATTTGACGACATTTTATTGTGGCTATGCCACAGCGTCGCTCAGTTCTATTCCTGTACTGAGATTGTATAGTTAGACTTGACTCCGGGTTCAACAGTACCGACCCAAATCTTGTAAGAGCCTGCTTGCCAGTCTGAATCAACTATGCCAGCATCTTTATTCTGACCTATGTCGTCTCCGCAGCGCACCGCATTACCGGGGCCTTGTACGAGTAAGGTTGTGTCCTTGCCTCCGCTGTTGACTTGGAGCGTGAGTTTTGAAAATTTTTGCTGCAAGACTATTATGTGGTCGGGAGTTGGGGTGGCAAAACCCAAACATTTGTTTTTGTGGCGATCGGCGTTGGCTATGACAGATAGAGAGTACGATCCGCCTGTGGAACCTCTCAAAACTGCTGTTGGGGCTGCAAAACCTCGCGATAAAGTTAAAGTGCCGAAATTGGCTGTTTCTGCTAAAACTGGTAGGGCGGCGATCGCGGCAATCGCAGCCAAGAGCGCACAGTTTTTGAAATTGGGTCGCTGATTAAACAACATGGCAATACTCCTCGGTCACAACTTAAAACCACAAATCAGAATCTACCCATCGCAGCCCCTAGAATCCAAACTTGGGAGGAAGAATAATTTTTTTTAAATTAGTTCAAAACCTCCTGGCTTCTCTTTCTTATGTCTATCAGGACAATCCCTGTACGATCGCGCTCGCTTGTGCCACTCGGATTTCTGCCACAGGCGAGCGGCTCATATCCGAAATTGTACGGTGTCAAGATGATAAATTTGATACTCCTCGCCTTGCTGTTGGCGATCTGTTCCCTATTGACACAGGCCTTGGTATTGTTACCTATAAGCCTATCCGGCTGGCTCCACCTCCCTAATTGGCTGATCCTGGCCTTGATTTTTCTGGCTACTTCTTGGTGCTTGGGGGATTAGTCAGCAGTCAGCAGTCATGAGTTACGAGTTATTAGTGATTAGTCAAAAGTTAATGATCGATCATTCCGTTTCCCCCAAGAGTCAAGGCCCGATTGTCCCCGCTTTGATGATGTATACTTCACAATTGACAATTCAAGAATCTAAAATCTAGGATTTGACATCTACCTATAGAATGATGCAACGACAAGTTTATTCAATCTCAGCATTTCCCTCTTCTGACAAAACCCTCGCGGAAACTCCTAAGAAACAGGAGCGTCCGATACACCGGGCGATCGTGTTAATGCTGGTGGCAACAGGTTTGCTAGGTCTGCACGCTAGTCGGCTGGTGGAATTGCAACTGGTACAAGGGAAGCAAAACCGGGAAAGAGCCGAAAACAATCGCGTTCGCCTAGTGCCAATGCCGGCGAATCGCGGACATATTATCGATCGCAAGGGCAACTTGCTAGCAGCAAACAATTTAGCTCGATCGGTATATTTGTGGCCGAAAGAACAAACACCGGAAGAGTGGAAAGCGACAGCAGAAAAGTTGAGTCCGCTGGTTAAAATCCCGGCGAAAGAAATTTTAAAAAAATTAAAAGAGGTCGATCCTCAATCCTATAGACCGGTGCGGCTCAAGCAAGCAATGCCGCCAGAGGTGTTTGTGCCACTAGCAGAACAGGTGGGACAGATGCGGGGAGTGGAAGTGCGGCCAGAAGCGAACCGCTACTATCCCGAAGGCAGTTTGGCGGCTCACGTTATCGGATATATTGGCGAGGCTACCGCAGCAGACTTGGAAGCTCATCCGGAATACCCGATGGGGATGATTGTCGGTCAGATGGGCATAGAAGCGAGTTCTAACCAGAAGATTGCGGGAGTTTGGGGCGATCGGCTGATCGAGGTAAATGCCCAAAATCAAGAATTGCGGCTGATGGGAGAGACACCGCCCAAACCCGGTGAGGCAGTGCAGCTAACCATAGACTTGTCCATGCAAAAAGCAGCCGAAAAAGCTCTGGGGAACCGCCGGGGAGCAGTAGTCGCGCTGGATGTCAAAACCGGCGCGGTATTAGTTATGGCCAGCCACCCGACTTTTGACCCCAATCTGTTTACGCGAAAAATCACTAAGGATGAGTGGGAAACTCTTCAAGACCCGGAAAATCCATTTTTGAATCGGGCTATGCAAGGCTATCCCCCAGGCAGCACCTTTAAAATTGTGACTTCCGTAGCAGGTCTGGAGTCGGGCAAATATTCGCCGGACTCAATTCTCGGTACTTCATCTTACATTACTGTGGGGGGAATTGATTTTAACGAACACAGCGGTGGTTACGGCGACATCGGCTTTCGGGATGCTTTGGCTTTCAGCAGCAATACGTTTTTTTATCAAGTGGGGATTAGTACCGGGCCGGAGCAAATTTCTAAGTGGGGACACCGCTTGGGAATTGGCAAGGATACGGATTTGAATCTTTTGGGGCTAGGCGGCGGCGATCACGGTCAAATCCCGACGCCGGAGGAGAAGGAGAAAATTTATAAAGAACCTTGGTATGCGGGTGATACGGTAACGATGTCGATCGGTCAGGGGTTGGTGTTAGTGACTCCTTTGGAGGCGGCTGTGATGGTGAGTTCGATCGCTAATGGGGGCTATCGAGTGAAGCCTCATCTTTTGACTTCTATGACCGGCACAGCGGAGACTCAACGGGTACAGACGGGGATGAAACCTTCAACAATTCAGGTGGTTAAGGAAGGACTGATCGCGGTGGTTGCCGAGGGTACGGGACAGGGATTGAATGACGGTACGATTCCGATGACCGCAGGCAAAACTGGGACTTCGGAGGTTATTGGACAGGAGGATCACTCTTTATATGTAGCGTTCGGGCCTGCTGACAAGCCGGAAATTGCGATCGCCGTGGTTGTGGAAAATGGCGGTTATGGTTCTGTTGCCGCGGCCCCGATCGCCAAAGAGGTGTTTCAAGCTTATTTTGGGCAACCGAAAAAGGTGAAGCAGCCAGTAGTGATTACTCCTTAGTTATTGGGAATTGGGCATTGGGAATTGGGAATTGGGCATAGTTTCTTCCTTCTTCCGACTTCCCTCGGACTGACATCCGTTACATCCTCAGAAAGCTAATCCGTTGCCGAACTTCCTTCTGACTAATTCAGCCGCATAAATATTGTAGCTTTGCGAATTCCTGTTATTTCTCCCGTACTGGTGACAGTGAGCGATCGCAAGTGGTCGAACAATGGTCTTGCCGAAAGTTCAATTAACCTCAACAGCGGGATTTGCTTTTCCCAAATTGGCCTGCTGGAGGGCCAGTCTAAATAAAAATAGCCGTCGTTAGATGGCGGTAGGGGTTCAATGCTGGTTTGAAAATCTTGATTTACAACTAAAGAGCCTGTTTCGGCTGCTTCTAGTGCTGCGTCCATTGCTTCTACTGAAGTGGTAAAAATTTCGTATTTGCCGACGGTGGCTCGAACTCCTTTTGCCTCGGTTTCGATCGCACTTTTTATATTATTTTCTTTTCCATAATTCTGACTCGTTGTCAACTGCGTCCAAGCGGTAATTTTCTGGTTTCTGAGAGTGAAGCTGCCGATGCTGTATTCTTTGCTGCGGGCAATTTCATC
>NZ_JAUBQR010000214.1:0-11589 GCF_036701385.1 Microcoleus sp. Pol12B4
CCAAACCCGTAGATGCTGCTGAGTTAGTGGCGGTGGTGGCCAGCCTCACCGGACGTACAAGCAGGTGCTAAAACCCAGGTGTTCAAGAACAAATGTTGCGTTTGAGAATAATGTGCTTCTTGTCAGCTTGGGGTGAAGGCTAGAGGAGAAGACAAATCAAGCTTGTGGGTGTTGTCTCCAGCACAAACCTCTGTTAACTTGATTCAGGTAGCAGGTCTAGTGTATTTAGGATAGGAAACACTGTGAGTAGTTGTCGAGTAGAGCCTGCATGAGTGCTAGATTCTCTATTATCAATTCCGGTTGCACCGGAATGAAATACTGACAGAGCATCAAGAGTGCAACGAGAACAAGTCAAACCTAAACGCCTCAAGTTTGAGGCTCATCAAACCTCCTCGCCCGTTGTCTAAACTTTATCCTCAAGCGTCAGACCCAATTGAACGGACACGCTACCCAATTATTTGGCTCTTAGCAACTCGACGAGTTACCGAAGATGTCGCGGATGTCACGGGTTACTGCCGTAACTCTATACATCGCGAACCTTCGCCGCTACAATCAATTAGGTGCTAATAGGTTGAAAGACAAACGTCATCAACATTCGGGTACTCAACCTTTACTCTCTGTTGTGGAACAAGCACAACTTTTGCAAACTTTACGAACTCCAACTGCAGATGGAGGATTATGGAACAGTCGTAAAGTTGCTGAGTGGATCAGTAATTTACGCTTAGCGTCCAGGAGCGCGTACAAAGGGGTTGGGACTACCTACGTTGGTTGGAGTTTCCCTTACGGATACCCAGATCGAAACACGACCTTGCTGACCTTGAAGTCCAAGAAGCTTGTAAAAAAAACTGCGAGGGCAAGCTAAACGAATTCAACATTAGCATCCATTGGCAGCAGTAAAAGTGTGGTGAATGGATGAGCATCGTCTGGGATTAAAGCCAATAATTCGGCGAGTCTGGGTAGGGTATGGGGAGCAGCCCATAGCCAAGGTAAATTGGCGCTATCAATGGCTATGGTGATATGGTTTTGTACACCCGTCAAGGGGAGAAACCTACTTTGGGATTCCGCCAAAAGTTAACATCAAGCTTTTCAACTTAGTTTTAGAAGATTTTGCTAGAGAATTTGGAGTTGGTAAAAATAAATACCTGACGGGGTGACAACCCCGTTAAAACCCATAGCTAACAAAGGTTTGACCGATTTATGGTAAAAAAAGATGGGGTCAATATCGTTAAACAACCCCATCTATAGAAAATGTTACCTCCATTTTACCAAATTTGTTTCCAGAAACAACTGAAACAAGCAGAATACTTAACCCGCTCGTATTTTTATTTTTCTGCTTCAAATCAAGAAACAAGTGAGCATTGAATCCCTGGCAACATTAATGCCTTATCCAATTTTGTTTGAGAGCAGGCGACGAGGGATTCAAAGATTTTTGAAGCTACCTATTCTCAATGTTGAGAATCTGTGGTTTCCCCTGATTAAATACATTTTAAGAACTAAAGTTAACCAGCAAAAAGAGTTGAGAGTTGCCATTGATAGAACGCAGTGGCGGGACAAAAATATCTTTGTCATCAGCCTGATATTTCAGCGGAGAGCATTACCATTATATTGGCAAATCTTACCGAAAAAAGGATGTAGTAATATCCAAGATCAAAAAAGATTGATTGGCCCAATCCTGACCTTGTTAAAGAAATATAAGTTTGTGATAATAGGAGACCGCGAATTTGGGAGTGTCAAACTGGGAAAATGGCTGTGTGATAAGAATGTAAGGTTTGTTTTAAGAATACAAAAGGGGCGATATATTGAACAAGCAGGTAAAGAATATAAGCGATTGAGTGAGTTGGGTTTGATGCCAGGTACTAGCTTTTATTTTAGGGATGTTAAAGTGACGAAGCAAACAGGATTTGGCAAGTTTGATATCGCAGGTTATTGGAAGCGTCGATATCAAGGTCATGTTGAAGATGAAGGTTGGTATCTCCTCACAAATGTAGGAACTTTAAAAGAAGCTGTGGCTACATTTAGATGTCGAAGTGGGATAGAAGCTATGTTCAAAGATTGCAAGACAGGAGGCTATAACCTCGAAAAAAGTCACGCTTGTGACGACTGCTTAAAAACCTTGATTTTATTAATAGCTTTTGCCTATACTTGCGCTATTTTTCAAGGAGACAAAATTAAAAAAATGGGGATGCAAAAATATGTGGGTCGGCTCACAGAAAGTGGGCGAACTGTAGCTCGCCATAGTAGCTTTTGGATTGGATTATCGGGTCAATCCTGGGTATTAGGCATAGAATATTGTCAGGAAATAGTTGTTGAATTAATGAAAATAAGACCTAATAAATTGCCATTTTTTCAGAAGGGTATGAGAGCTATGTCCTTGATTCAGTCTATGTTTTAACGGGGTTGTCACCCCGTCAGAATAAATACATCATCTTAACTAAAGACCTACGCTGGTTGGCATACTAGCGCACAAGTTATAGTTCCAGAGGGTCTAGACTTAGAATTTATGCCCTCTCATTCTCCCGAATTACAACTGTCTCAGAACGTCTGTGTCCTTTAGTTAATGAAGCAATTGTCAATCGGTCATTTCAAAATCTTGATGAATTAGAAGAAGTATTACTTCAACATTGCCAAGTTCTGCTGAAACCATCTTCTTTGATTAAAGGGATTACTTGTTTCCATTGGTAGCCAAAAACCAAAACTATATCATTCCGGTGCAGCCGGAATTGATATTACTTGTTTCCACTGGTGGCCTACAACCAAAGCTATGTCATTCGGGTGCAAGCGGAATTGATATTAAGTGCAGATTCATAGTGAATTGGTATCATTTTTGTAAAAAAAACACTATTCCTGACCGGAAAATACCTAGGGCTTGAAACGTTCAAACTACAAAATTATGGGATCAAAAATAGACTTCTCCTTTCTATTTTTATATCCTCCCATAACCTCAAGCAATCGATCGACTACGTGCCTCCAAGTAAAATTTTCAGCCACAAAAGCCGGGCCCGCAACCCTCGCTTTGGCAGCGATTCCAGGCTGTTCGATCGCCCCTTGCATCAAATCAGTCAAATGTTCCCAATCCGGAGCTAAGATAAATAAGGTTTCCCCGTCACTCACCACAGCCGTAAATTTACTCTCAATCCGCTGTGCAAAGTTTGATAGCGTAAAATCATCTGTAGGGCCGCCCGCAGTGCAAATAACCGGCAAACCGCAAGCTGCCGCTTCCAACACCGGCAGATTAAAACCTTCTGCCAAATAAGGAGAAACATAGGCATTTGCAGCTTGGTAAAACTCTGCTATTTGAGCAAAAGATAGCTGGCTACCAGTATAAATTAATCTCGGTAAAACCCTCGCTCTTTCGGCATAGTTGAGCACAACTCGGCAGGCTTCGGCAATCTCGTCTCTGGACGGATAAAGCACTTCTGAACCTTTTAAAACTAATCTCGCATCTGGATATTTGTCAACTACCGCAGCGAAGGCTTTTAATAAAGGGCGAATACCTTTGCGATCGGTTTGCCCTCCGATGTTTAAAAATATAAAATAGTTTGACCAGCCCAAGCTTTGGCGCAGTGATTCACGCCGATCGCCCGCAGCAGGATAATAAATTTGAGGATCGACTCCCAAAGGTACAACGGCAATGCGAGCAGCCTCAACACCGCTGCGAATTAAGCCAGCTTTTGACCAAGCTGAAGGTGTAATAATTTTCGTTTGTGAGTTAACCGGGGTTTGGGCGATCGACTTAACCCCCATCGCCTGCAATACTGTACTGGTAACAATTCCCCATTCTGTCGCTGCAAATACCCAAGTTTGGCCACTGCTGGATGCCGAGAAGTCCCACGGGCAGTACATTCGCATAGTAACATCCGCTGACTGATTTACCGCAGGGCTCTTAATACTGCGAAGTAAGGTTTCATTTGGGCGATCGAACAAGCTAATTTTCGTCTCCCAAGCTGAGTCTATGTAAGGCATATCTCGGTGGAAAAGCTCAATTTGGCTTCGCGGACGAGCGAGCATTTCCAGCAGTTGAAATTGATTGGCTACGCAATACGAATGATAAATAAAACGCCAACCTTCAACAATAATCTGCAATTCACAACTCCCGCTTTTGGAATTAAAAATTAACCTAATAATCAATACTCCGGACAGTTTTTGAGACAGAGGCTGAAACTCTCATTCTACCGTTAGCATTTGACCTCACTGAGAAGGCTGAAACCCTCATTCTGCCGTTAGTGATTGAAAACTGTCCGCACTATTGAATAATCAAAAATTGGTAATTAGTAATTAGCCAGCAGAAATTACCAATTACCAATTACTAATTACCAATTCCTTACTTAATCACTTGCCAATCCATAATCCGCCACTGTCCCTCTTGACGGATCAAGTCGTAACGCACGCGCAGGTTTTCGTTGCGGGAAGAAACGAGCTGAGAACGATCGAACACTTCGGCTTTTTCCGCGACTTGGGCTTCTACTTGAGCGCGATCGCGATTAGTCGGATTTGTCTTAACTCCATTAACTTGCAGCTTGTGTACATAACGCTGGTGCGCGTTGTTTCGCTGTTGAGCTTCTGCCATCAATTGCCAGCGAGACAAAGCCGGTTCTGTCAGAACTTGCTTTAATTCTTCGACAGCGTGATTGGGGCCCAAAGCCGCTGCTTTCGCCGACAGCCAGCTTTGAACTATTTGTCCGGCTGATTCCTCAGTGATTTCTCCCGACACTGCGCCTGCGGCGCTCGGCTCTGGGGCCGCGGCCAAGGCAGGGATTTCTAGGGGCGGTTCTTCTAGACGGACCAGGGCTTGCTCTCCTTGGAGGGATGGGCCTGATAAAGCTTGCATCGCGCTAGCCAACAGACTGAGTATTAACCACAGGAGTAACAGGCTCAGGACACCTGCGACTAGAAACAAAGCCAGCCTGTTTGGAGGCATGGACTTGACTTGGGCGGTAAGTTCTGCTGCCCTGGTCCGCGCTCGATCGACCAAATCGCCTTTTAGCCCATTGCCGGTTGATCCGCTGCGCCCTGAATGTTGGCGTCTGCGTTGTTTGGAAGTCGAGTCTACGGGGTGTGGCACTGTCGCTATCGGGATAGAGACGGGGGCAACAGCGCTCGGCGCAGCCACCGTTGCCTGGGATTTCGCGCCCGATCCTGCGGTAGAAGCCTCACCTGGTACAGGGGTCAAGGTGACGGTACTGGCTCCCTGCTGGGCTGTGGGTGGCTGTACGGGTATGGCAGCGGGCGATCGGCCTGCTGTCGGTTGCAGTCGCCCTGGGGGCTTGCCGGAGCGGGGCTGCACGACGACCCATTCGTTGGCGGTTTCTGCGTCCTGTGGCAAAGCTTCTAGGTAAGCTTGTACTTTTGGGTCGGCAAAGTATTCTTTCAAGGACACTGACTCGTTGGCCAAGTCGCGGAAGTGGGGAAACACTTCTTCTTGTAGCCAATGTTCGGCGTACAAGCACAGTCCGGGCAACAAGTCGGGTGAATCTTGGGAATGTTCGCGAATGAATGCCAGGGGCTCTTTTTCCGAACTGAGTTCGAGGGATCGGCTGGCTTCTTCTGTTTGGCCCAGCAGCAGGGAACAGACGGCTTTTTCCAGGTGAACGTCTTGGCGGCGACCGAGCTGCATCAGCATCAGCTTGGCCCGACGGATCATCGATGGCTGTCTGGCTGCAAATCCTTGGGCTAACAGGGTGTAGACCGAGAGGTAAGTGGCGACTGCGGAGGGGCGGCCGGCTTCGGCTTCAAATAGCGCCTGCTGCTCGCTGCTGGTTAGGTGTTTACGCATTTGCTGCACGAACCGGAGGAAGTCTTCTATTCCTAAACCAGATCGATCGTCTCCCGATCCGTCGATGCCGCCTCGTTCTTGAAGCATTTCTCGCAGGATTTGCAGTCCCCGACGACGCTCGGCGACTTTTTCTTCGGGGAGGGATAGTAGCTCTAAAATGTTGTACGGACGGAGTTTGTATATGTCGGCTTGCATTTCACCCCTCACGCTTGCAAATAGGCTTTCGCGCAGCAGCAATTCTTGACCTGCTTCTAATGATTTTGCGGCATTTTCGTACTGACCTTGCTGCCACTGTTCGCGGCCGAGTTCTAAACAGGCAAGGCTGACAGTTAAAACTATATCTGGCCGCACGAGCTGAGGGTCGCCGAAACGACCTTCTGCGATCGCGATGCTGCCATTGTTAAGATACGGGCGACCCAGCTTCTGTACGAGTTCGTATTCCCCCAGTTCTTGCAGTACGAGCAGGGCTCCTACGAATTGGTTGTCATCGATTTCAATACTTGGAGTGTGGGGGTCGGGAGCAGCATCTAAAGTCTTGGACTCTGGCGGAGCGGTTTCTCCTGCCTCTTGCAGGAAGGTGGCCGTGCCTGCTGAGGTTTTTGACCTCTGGTGCTTGGCTTCGAGTGCGGCTTCCGACTCTCGATCGTAAGTTTTGGCTAAAAAACTGGCATCGTAAGCTTTGCGCCCCTCTGAGTCTGACAGAACGGCGCAGGCTTCATCGAGCAGTTGTTTGCGGGCGACGATCGCAACTTCAGAATACTCCCTGCGCGGAAGCTGTAAAGTTCGATCGCGGTGAGCCTGCTGCAACTGTTCGGCAGTAGCTTGAATCGGTAGACCCAAAATCCGGTAGTAATCTAGTGGAATTAACACTCGTCCACTTCCCCAAAGCGCTAGCAACTGAATTAGCCTATCTTAAGTGAGATACTCCCGCAAACCCAATCAAAAATTCTGGTGTTGGCTTCCAACCGCTCAATTCACGGTATCTTGGACTTGCCGTAGAGATACTCTGACTTTTTTCCCTCTACAGCGTTTTACAGTGAGGAAAATGCCACGCCCCACTGCCCGTCAGCTAAAGGAGTGGTTTGACTTGCAGAGCATTATTCGGGTTTGAGAGTAATGGAATTATATCATTTGTTGGCATCGGTTTTAGATGGGAGTTGGTTCTCCAAGTCCCGGCAAGCCACTCCGCCTGCCAAACTCATTTTAACAATTGGTGAACTGCTGTACAAAAAAGGTGCGATCGTTTTCTGCTGCGGTTGTGTCCCATCTAGGTTTAAATTTAGATGTCTAGGAAGCCGATCGTCGGGTATTAATTATTTATGGTTCAGGAACGGACTTTACCAGTTTTTGACGCGCAAAGCGTAAACCTTTCTCGGGATGAGGGCTTGATGCTCTACGAGGATATGGTGTTGGGGCGCTCTTTTGAGGACAAGTGTGCTGAGATGTACTACCGGGGCAAAATGTTTGGTTTTGTCCACTTGTACAACGGTCAGGAAGCTGTCTCTACTGGCGTGATTCGATCGATGCGCCGAGATGACACTGATTACGTCAGCAGCACCTACCGCGATCACGTTCACGCTTTGAGCGCGGGCGTCCCGGCGCGGGAGGTAATGGCGGAGTTGTTCGGGAAGGAAACTGGGTGTTCGAAGGGCCGCGGCGGTTCGATGCACATGTTTTCGGCCGAACACCGACTGTTGGGAGGTTATGCTTTTGTGGCTGAGGGGATTCCTGTAGCTACGGGGGCGGCTTTTCAATCGAAGTACCGCCGCGAAGCTTTGGGGGATGAGAGTTCTGATGGTGTAACTGCTTGTTTTTTTGGCGATGGTGCTGCAAATAACGGGCAGTTTTTTGAGTGTTTGAATATGGCGGCTTTGTGGAAGTTGCCGATTATTTATGTTGTGGAAAACAACAAATGGGCGATCGGGATGGCCCACGAGCGAGCTACTTCTGACCCGCTGATTTACAAGAAAGCTCATGCTTTTGGCATGGCTGGCGTCGAGGTTGACGGGATGGATGTTTTGGCGGTGCGGGAAGTGGCGAAGGAAGCTATAGCGCGGGCGCGCGCCGGCGAAGGGCCGACTCTGATCGAGGCTTTGACTTATCGCTTTCGCGGGCATTCTTTGGCCGATCCTGATGAGTTGCGTTCTAAGGAAGAGAAGGAATATTGGTTCCCTCGCGATCCGATTAAGAAGTTGGCTGCTGATTTGATCGATCGAACTTTGGCAACTGCTGAACAATTGAAAGAGATCGATAATAAAATTGAAGCAGTAATTGATGATGCAGTCGATTTTGCGGAGAAAAGCGCTGAGCCAGATCCTAGCGAATTGTATCGGTTTATCTATGCAGAAGATGAGTAAGCAGTTGTGCATTTAACTTGTATGTTTAGGGCGGGCACGATTCCCACCCCACAAGAGTGATAGCTCCCCGTAGGGACACAGGCTAAAGCCTGTGTCCCTACGGCACTTCCTAAACCTGGAATACCCTGTAAGACTTACGTAAAAACTCTAGTTGTAGTGTATGCACTGCGAACCTTAGTACCATAAATTGTGGCCAGGCTCAAAGCTAGACTTTATAGACGAAAAGAGGCGATATGATAAATCTCGATCGCAATCTAACTCAAGCCAGCAAAAATATGGGTGCAGTTCGAGTCAAAGTCAAGTTAACAAATGCCATTGATGAAGATTTAGTCAAGAGAGGATTGCTCAATCCAAATCTGTTGCGCGTGTACGAAGCAGAAGCACTCATAGATACTGGTGCAGTACGCACAGCTATTCCTGTAGAAGTCTGCGAACACTTGGACGTAAGAATTAGGAGTCACGAAATAGCAAAATATGCTGATGGCAGGCAATAAACAGTGGGGTTGACTGGACCTGTTATTATTGAAATAGAAGGGCGCGAAACGATGGATGCGGGAATGGTTTTAGGCGATATGGTGGTGCTAATCGGTCAAACGGTGTTAGAAACTTTAGATTTGCTAGTATATTGCAAAAATCAGTGTCTAATTCCAAATCCCGAAAGACCTGTATTGAGAGTTTAAGATTAAATCCAGATTAAATACGTCCTTTATTTGTAATGTTCGAGTGCCTATAGGGATGATGCCAGCATTTGTAATCAGCACAAATTCAACGATTTACGGAAGATTTTAGTCGTATACCCATTCTTGATACTCATTTTTATTCAGTTGCGACGGCTTCATAATTGTACGTAGTAATATATGTTTTTTATTGTCACACTTCGAGGAAGTTTTAGAACTAAGAAACCATTTATCCACTCGCACTAAAGTTGCTCCAGACATTTTACATTTATAGTCAAGTTAACGCTTTAATTCGTATGTAAAACTATAGGTCCGATATTGATCCAGCCAGCTTCTGATTGGCCATCATGCCTTTGACGTTTAAGTTTTTAATTTTAATTAGCTTGAAATTTTTAGCCAAATAAGTTTTTAGGTTGTGAAGATAAAAGAATAGAAGACCAGCTATTTGTGCGTAAATTGGGCTAGTTTTATTGTAAGTTTTGGGAACCTTTTACCTGTTTTGGTGCTTAGCGCTGTAAAGTAGTAAGCTTGGCTTTCGCACTGGCTATCAACGGTTTTGTTGCATCAAAAACTTACTTATTTGACAGTGCGGTCGCGTATTTAATATCTACGTCAACTCCTACAACTGCTTCAAATGGCTGAACTGGTAAACGTTCCGCGTCAAAAGAGAAGGATAGTTTCCCAGTGACTTCCCTCTTTTGATATCGTGAAAGTTTGAGACACAAAACTACATTTAAGTGCCTCGTAAACTCGAAACTTTCCCAAGGTGATAATCTTAATTGTGCTGCCAGGACTTAGCAGAACTTGGGCGCTAAATGAGTCAAACGTAAAAGACTGACCATTCCGGCGACTAGCCAATTTTGGATAACCTGCTTTCCCGGAACGATATCGACTAAACGCATCTTTCAAGTGAATTAAAGCATTTTGATAAACTCGACTAGATAACTGGTTAATCTAAACGAATTTAGGTGGTTTCTTGAGGTGGTTGCTGAGAACTTTTTTGACTTCGTTGAGTACCTTTGAGTCTGAAAGCTTCCCCTCGCTATACATTTGGGTTCGCAAGCTTAATCCAAAATTAAATACTACGTCCCGAAATCCTACGTGTTTTGCCATCAAGGTCGCTTCATTGTTATTTAATTTTAGCGATCGTTTGGCGCCAAACATAGTTAAACTTATTTGGATATTTTTACTTGATCAAGTATAGAGGAATCCGAACAAGGGTCTACACCCTCTACAATATTCTTAACTTTTGCTTTATATTTCCGCAGTCCGTAGAGGCGGGAAGAAAAACAGTGGATTATTGAAAGCAAGTCTTGAGTCAATTCTTCATGCGGTGAAAGGCTTTCGGCGTTGGCGACGATAATCGTCCCGCCATTCCACTGTAGAATTTGCTCGACAAGTTCAAAACCAAATCGGCACAGCCTATCTTGATGAGCCACGTACAGCACCCTGACTTCGCCTAGTATCGCCCATTGTAGGATTTGCAGGAATTTGGGACGTTTGAAATTGAGTCCACCCCCAATCTCCTGAATGGAGTCTGTGATAGCAACTCCTTGCGCCAAGCAGAATTGTTCCATAGCTTGTGTCTGACGAAGTAAGTCTTGTTTTTGTCCAGGGGACGAGACGCGACAATATACGATCGCCCGATTGGGTGGCGTTTTACCGATTTTTAGGTTTCGGACTATATTTAGGTGACTTTCTGAATAAACACGCTGGTTGCCCAGTGTCCTCTCAGGGATTAATTTGCCTTCTTTTTCCCAGCGTCGTAACGTAGAGCTTGAGACTCCCACTAATTTTGCGAATTCTGCCACTTTCCACATAGAACTTTCTCTCGGCGAATAACTATGGATAAGTTTAGCAACTTATTGGGCACTTAAGTCTTGCTCAAATACCATAGTAAACCTTAATCATAAGGACGATCGCATCGGGTGAGCGGCATCCCCTAGTAAGGTGATTTTCTCTATCCTCCCATTGGGATACTGGTTCTCGATCAAAGACGCCAGTTTCCAGGATGGTGGTAGGATTCAGTTGCTCGAATAACCCTTTCAACAAAAGAAGTCCATTGGTCACAAACTTGCAGAACCATCTAAAAGTAGTTGCCTGTGGAATATAATAATCAAGCTGAAGATCGAGAGGTTGTAAAAATTCCCTGAGCTTGTCAGAACCAAGCTTATATTTAAATAATTGTGCTTGAACCCTTACCATGTCACTCGGCTTCCCAAGTCCTAACTTATTTTTCTTATCTGCTATTCCTTGATTGAGAGAAGCATAAACGCCACATAATTCGGCGCGAAATAAACACACTAAAACCCCGAATAGACACTCTCATTTACAAGTTTGTTAAATATTTCTATCCCAGGAACTTTAGTCCATAAACCATTCTCGGCTGAAGCTTTTACGCTAGAGATTTCGGATAATTCCACTGAATTACTTATTGATTTGGCAACTAGATTTCTGACCTAACTAGCAAAGAAATCTCCCTTGAAGTTGTCATTACTGACAAATGGATATTTCCATTTGTTTTCAATTGACTCTGTAAGCGCCTGAATCAATAATTAATGTTGCCTCTTTAATTTAGTTATCGTCCCTCACCAACAGCTTTCAAATATTAACCGTGGCTATAACCGTTAACGATACCGCAACTGCGGCATAACATTCCATACAAGGTGTTAATAGCAGCAAACAACCACAAGATTAGCCGATCGCCCATCCTGTATATTGCCCCAAGTACAGCGCCACTGCTAACCCACAAATCTCCCTTGCAGAAAGTAGCACAAACGTG
>NZ_JAUBQR010000215.1:0-11492 GCF_036701385.1 Microcoleus sp. Pol12B4
ACTCTTGCTTGTAGGAGCAATTGCCATCGCTGCTGTGTCAGTCCTATTTATCATAACTGATTACCCGGACCTGATATTATTCGATTATAGTGGTTATTATACCGCAACGGCGATACCATCTATCAGTAGAGATGGTAGCCACAAAGGGAGAAAAATAAAAGTTATGAATGGTACTGTTTTCAATATTGGATACACTGATTGTGGTTACACAATGGCAGCATTAGTAAAACATCATCCTAGTAGTGTGATCGGAGCTTTCTGGTTTCCAGCAACAGTTGAGGATTACAACAACTTAAGTTGTAAATGGATAGATTACGTACTAGAGGATAACCAAGCACAGGCTATGCTTGATGACATCGATATTTTAGATGCCGAACCACATCTCTATACGCATATGGTTATCGTTTTGACAGGAAACTATAACCATCCATGTGACTACTCATTTGTAGCTGGAATAACACGTTTTTTTGAAAGTCGTTAGTTGCTTCAAGTGCTTGCAGAACACAATATACCAGCCCACACTGAAGTTTCTTATCCAAGGTTTTTTGACGAGGAAAGTGCAACGGCTAAGGAAGATGGTTTGTGGAGTGGACTTAGCTTAAATGACTGGAATGAATACATCCGACTACAATTGGTTGCGGCACACGGCAAGAGTATGTTAAAGCAGTGGTGGGAGCGCACAGGAAAGTCAGCGTGACAAACAAAAGCTAAAGTCGTTACGTGGCACAACACCGCGCTGCACCGGAACGCTCCAAAATGGTTAGCCCAGGTGCAAAGGTTATCTGTGTCCGGTGAGCGCGAACGTTATCTCGCTTCGTTTCTGAGTTGGGACAATAGACAGCACAGAGCGATCGCCAAAATCGCAAAGCAACAACGATTGGCAGATTCAAAATAGGAACTGGCAAAAAAACAGCAGACGTTCAAGAAATCAAGGAAAGAGAGCGCTCTATGGCTAAACCTTTCAAACCAGAAACTCGAAATTATTGTAATTGGTCTGTAACAATTTATGTTGACTCAGAAGCAGTAGGGTTTTATACAAAGTGTATTTCGCCCAATGATGCTATTTTATGTACAGAAATTTGTAATGACAAAGGGTCTGCTTGGCAACAGGGTTACAACCTTGTAGATCGTGCAATTAAAGAAGAACGAACTAATCGATACAATAGGATTGCTATACCTCTGACACTTGCGTTATTATATGTATCTGGAGCGGATGAGGAATACGAGTTAGGTCATCAATCCCGCTTTAGAGGCAGACGTGCTGGGAAGGGGCATGATTTTGAAATTTTGGATCTTATGACTGAAGATGGTCTATTAGAGGAGCAACGTAATCCCCAGCAGATTAAATCAGTAGTTTTGACACCAAAAGGTATTAAACAAGCAAGGCACATTCTGAAAAATTTGAATTTAGGGGGTATTGAAGAGTTTCTTCAGAATCAGGAAAATCGCGACGATTTAATCGATGGATTAGAACAAGATCAAGAGCATTTTGGTGATGAAAACTAAGAATTCGCTACAAACCCCCGCTTAACCATAGAACGCAATTCTGACAACATCTCCTCTCAGTAAAGGTTTGGAAAAATTAGATGGATATCTAGCTCGATTGGGGCAATATTCGGGTTGGTTGGTAATATTCGATCGCCGCGAGAATGCACCGGAAATCGAAGAACGGCTGAAAACTGAGATTCATACTACTCCAATTGGGCGATCGGTTACAGTTATTCGTGCGTAATATTCTGGTATAATATGTACTGATAGTATCCGATGTAAATACTTGAGTAAAATCTAAAAATGGCAAAGGATCTATTCCACAATACAGTCAAAATCGCCCTACAAAAAGATGGCTGGAAGATTACCCACGATCCCTACCAGTTACGCTATGGTGTTGCTGATGTCTACATCGATCTTGCAGCCGAAGAAGCGATCGCCGCTGAAAAAGAAGGACGTAAAATAGCTGTAGAAGTCAAAAGTTTCGCAGGTGGCTCCACCATTTCTGAATTCCACACCGCCCTCGGTCAATTCCTCAACTATCGCATTGCCATCGAAGTCTCTAGCGAACCCGAACGTATGCTTTATCTGGCAGTACCCACCGATACCTACCAAATATTTCTCAGGTTTGAACCCGCAAAAACTGTCATCGAGCGTTATGAAATCCGACTAATTATTTACAATCCAACTCGTGAGGCGATCGACCAATGGATAGACTAAACGAATACCGCAAAATTGTTTGTGACTTTCTCGAAGACTTTTCTAAAAATGACGAAAATGCTCAGTTAATCTTCGATATTGCCCGCGATAGATATCTCGTGATGCACAACGAATGGCGCGACGAATATCGCATCTATGGGTGTGCCATGCAACTCGATATCATTGAAAATAAAATCTGGATTCAACACAACAGTACCGAAATCTACATCGATCGAGAACTGATTCAACGTGGCGTCTCTCCTCAAGATATCATTCTTGGATTTCGCTCCCCCAGCATCCGAAAACTCCTTGCCGCTCACTCTTGCTAAAGACAAAGGTTGGGAACAGTTAGATGGATATCTCGCTAGATTGGGACAATATTCCGGTTGGTTGGTCATTTTCGATTGCCGAGAGAATGCACCCGAACTCGAAAACGGTTGAACACTGAGATTCATACTACTCCAACGGGGTGATCGGTTACATTATTCGAGGGTGAAATCCTGGTATACTATGTACTAATAGTAGATGCGATATTAACTATCTTGAATAGTGGGAGAAATTGCCATATTTTGGGCTTCTCTTTGCATGAATTCAATGTCCGATCGCGACCAAGTGCGGGGCCCGCTGCACTGATGAGCAATTAACAGCCCCCACAGTCCTTTGTTCGTTAAAATTGGCACAACTAAATTGGCGCGAACTTTCAGGCTACGCAGAAAATCTCGGTGGCATTGGTGAATAGGTTCTACTTCAATATCTGTAATTGCTCTAACTCGGCCGGCTTCGTACAAAGCAGCGTATTCGCCGTTAAAACACTCATCTGGCCCCGTTGAACCCAAGATTGAGAGTTCGATCGCACTCAACATCTCGTAAGTCACTCGACCTTGCCACTGCTTGTAAAAATGATAAAGCACCGCGCGATCGCTCTGCAAAATTTCTCGAATGTCGTATAGGGATTTTTCAACTAATACGTCGCGCTTTAAACGATCAGTCAAGCGGTTAACAATGTTTTGCAGGCGATCGCCAGACATGATATTAACTCCTTTAACTCCTAGTACACTCGCCCGATGTCAATTATTTAGCTTGCACCCTCACAACATCTCAAATTTTTGCGAATCGGGATTCTAGATCGCTCGAAACTCAGTGATTTTTGGCTTAACAGTTGTCAGGATGCCAGCAACATTATACTAATATGCTGACTGAGATAGCAATCTTTTCGGTAAACGGGCGATGGCGTCCCGCGCCGCAAGCTACGGCTTTTTTTTTACCAACCGCTTTCGCCAAAAACCACAGGCGGGACGCCTGTTCCACAAAGCAAGAGAAGAGAAGAGGAAGAGTTGACAGGTGCTGCGATAATTGCTATATCTGCCCAAAGTTGGTTTCTGTCAAAAAGAGCAACTGCTAGGCTATCTGGATAGCTAGAGGAAGCATCAAATATGTCTGTGCTAGAAGCTGCTTGGAAACACGAATTTATCCCTACGAACGGCATCAAACTGCACTATGTCACTCAAGGTTCTGGGCCGCTGATGCTGATGCTGCACGGATTTCCTGAATTTTGGTATTCTTGGCGGCATCAAATCCCGGAATTTGCATCAGATTATAAAGTTGTTGCTGTAGATCTCAGGGGTTACAACGACAGCGACAAACCTCACGATCAATCTGCTTACGTGATTGCAGAGTTTGTGCAAGATGTCAAGGGAGTTATTCAGGGTTTGGGATACGAAAGTTGCGTCTTAGTTGGTCACGACTGGGGAGGCGCGATCGCCTGGAATTTTGCTTATGCTTATCCCCAAATGGTGGATAAATTAATTGTGATGAATCTACCACATCCTGCCAAGTTTGCTGAAGGGTTACGCACTCCCCAACAATTGTTGAAAAGTTGGTACATCTTTTTGTTTCAGTTGCCAGTTTTGCCGGAGTTGTTAATTCAGTTGGGCGACTATCAGGCAATTTCGGCTGCTTTGGAAGGTATGGCAATTAACAAAAGCACCTTTACCCCCTCAGATATCGAAGCTTACAAAGATGCGGCTGCCAAACGGGGCGCTCTGACTGCTACTATCAATTATTACCGCAATATTGCTCGCGGATTTCTCGCTCGGCAGAATTGGAGCGTGCTGCAAGTTCCCACACTGATGATTTGGGGAGAAAATGATGCCGCCCTCGGCAAAGAGTTAACCTATGGAACCGCAGATTACGTCCGGGATTTTCAGATTCATTACATTCCTAATTGCAGCCACTGGGTGCAGCAGGAACAGCCGCAGTTAGTGAATCGGTACATGAGAGATTTTTTGGCAAGTAAGTTTATTTAATATCATATCCAGTTTGATCGGAATGCTACTGAGCCGGCGAGTAGGACGATCGCGAGCCACTGAGAAAATTATTATTCCCATGCCAGCAGAGACATTCACCGACTGCTGATTCCCTCCGTCGTGCGCCCGCTCATTTCGCTGGGGTGAATGCGGTAGATTGCGATGGTCTCCGCACGCCCCAGCGAGTCAATCCAGGTGCGATTGATGGCGGGTGAAAGTGTGGGGTTGTGTTCTTTGACCAATTTCATCGCGCGATCGATGTCTGGCTGCTGCGTGAGGCGTTCTGCTCGCCCGTTCACGACAACGCTGCGCCAGTGTTGGAAATCGCGGACTTCTTCCACTTGCAAGCATACTTCTGGATTGCTGTCTATATACTTCGTTTTCATCCCCACTGTTGTGAAAATGTATATGTCCGAATCTTGGAGATAATAGTGCATTGGCAAAACGTAAGGATGCCCTTCAAATACACAGCCGAGGTGTCCGTGTCCTACTTGCTGCAAAAGTTCTTGTATTTCTTTTGAACTCATTTCATCAATATCTAACATTGTTATGCTCCTTTAAAACTTAGTCTATAGAAATCCATCGATGTTTTAGGTTGCTTCACGAGTGGGGCTTTGGGTCTAATTATTGCGTTTTTGATGCGCCTGTTTTGTGGCTATAAACAAGTAGATAATTTCCGTAAACATAACCTGGGTTAGCCACAAATATCATCTACCTTTAGACCGAGATATTTTTTGGCGGAAAATTTGTATGATTTTGACAATAAACCCTCGGCAATTGCTGAGGGTTTATTGTTTTTATTAAATGGCGCTCGTCTAATTAATTAATAAAAACGTTTTTTCCTAACGGGACTTCAACAAATTTTCAGCACAGATAATGCCCAAACTCGCTTTATCAGCAGCTTGGGCGTCCCTGCTTTCTTGTTACCAGCGAACAAAAGGTGATCGTCCCCTGGAATTCTCTGACACTAAATATAATCCGTGCTCAAAAAACATCGCCGCATAACCGCAGCGCACAATTTAGGGATGGTTCACGCTGCATTTATGTGGCAAATGCGATCGGCTTGACGCTGATGACCCGCCCCGCCCGGCCTGGCGTGACTGCCAAGCCGGGTCTATAATTCCCTCAAACGCTGGAAATCTTCTAGCTCGTGAGTGCACACTGCCCTCATAGCGTATTGGTGCGATCGATCGGCTTTACCTCATCCTACCGGCTGGCGATCGGCAATAAACCTAGTTTATGCTTAATCACCTGTTAAAAGAATTAGATTTAACGATCGCAGCCTTCGATATTTCAAGGGTTTGAGGGTCTTCTTTACCACCTTGACAGGGCTGGCGCTTATAACATAGAGTAGAATTTTTGCCGCAGCATCCTAAGAGCGATCGAGTACATCCTAGGGTTACCATCCTAACTGTCCTGACTGTTGCTATAAGTTTAAATTAAACGGAGATTTTTATTGATGAAGTATAATCGATTTCAAGAATTAGATATGATGAGAGGCTTTGCTGCCTGCTGGGTAGTGGCGGTTCATTTTTGGTACTTTAATTTCTTGCCTCCATTTTTTGGATACAGCAACTTTTTGGAGTATGCAAAAGTAGTAGGTCCAGCCTCGACAATTGCCAAGTTTTTTCCCCTGCCATTTAATAGTGCAGGCAATATAGTTTTTGATGTGCTGAATGTATTTTTCTTGCTGGGATATCAGGGAGTTCATATTTTTTTCATTCTCAGTGGTTTTGGACTGGCTTATTCAAGAATTTTAAAACCTGATGAAAGCTGGAGCATTTTTATGAGAAAAAAATTTTTCCGGCTCTACCCTACCTACTGGATACTTTTAGCTGTATCTGTGATAATTCCTAGGTTAAGAGCGGATTTATTTTATGGGTATTTTGATTGGTGGTCATTTTGGAGAAGTTGGATAATTCTCGATAAAGCCATACCATTTTCTTGGTTTATGTTTCCACTAATTCAATTTTATTTGTGCTTTTTTTTGCTCTTTAAATATTTTAAAGAAAATAGTATTAGACAGTTTCTCTTCACTTGTTTTGTTATTAAAGTTATCTATACATTTTTAGTTTTAATATTAGGCTTTAACTTTAAGGTATTTTCGCCAATATTGGGCGATCTCAGTTATCCAGGCTATTTAGCAATTTCAAGGTTATTTGAGTTTTGTTTAGGAATGGCAATGGCCAAGGTTTATGCAAGTAATCCTAGTCTATTAATTAATTACCTAACTAAGCCCGTCACAATAGCCATAGCAATAATTTTTGAAATATTGGGTATTATGGGTTCCTTTGAATTTTCAAATCCAAAATTTCTAGGCATATATTTCCCTTTTGGACTGTGTTTTTATGATGCTCTCCTGGGATTGGGCATATTTGTAATTGTCTTTAATATTTGTAGGATTTTAATAAAATCTTCAGACTTAACAACGAGATTTTTAACATGGATTTCTAAAATTTCCTATGAACTATATTTAACGCAGTTTATAGGGTTAATTGTTATACCCAAATTTTTTACTGTGGTAGTGCGAGGTGAACCTTCACTTTTGACTGCTAGCCGTGCTATTTTACTTTATATATTAATTCTCCAAATTTGTATAGTTAATGCTTGTTTATTACAACAGCTAACAAACTCGATCGCAAGTCGATTTAGATTAGCGATGGGTTCCTTTACCTCTGAAATAAAATAACCTAAATTAGTAGTTAATAGTCAAGTGTTCTCAAAAAGTAGAATTCTGAATTTGTTTCTCGGTCTTTTAATTGCCCTCAGCCTAGAGTTGTTCAGCGGAACGACAATTTTTGCTCAAAACATCGAAACAATTAAAATTTCCGGTACTGCTGCAGGTGTCAGCACTCGCTACATCGGTGCAGTTGAGGGCAATATCAATTTCGACATCAAAGATTTGCAAGATTTGGGAATTAATACCTACCGCATTTACGGCGGGATGTCCCGGTGGGAACCCGAAGACGACGACGGTAAATACGGTTGGCCATCTATTGATGAAATTAAGACAAATCCCAATATAATTAATTGGGCGCATTGGGATCAGATGATGACTAATCCGCCCCAGGGTAGTGATTATTGGTGGTCGGGACAACCCGGTACGGTTTGGCAAGGCAATGCCAGAACGATTTTTAATACTCTAAAAGAAGCAAATATTCGCCCGGTGGTGAGTATTCGGAATGTAGATAATGGCTGGCGACCAAGTTGGGCGCTGCAACTGAATCCGCCGCGCACAGGAGAAGATTGGAATGAGTGGTGGGAACACGTTTTTACTACGGTTTATTGGCTGAATGTTCGCAATGATTACCGCGTTGATGATTGGGAAATTCACAACGAACCGGACAATCGGGATCAGGGTTGGGGCGGAACTAAGGCTGACTATTTTGAATTGGTTAAGGTGGCAAAAGATGCGATCGACTTTGTTTATAAAACTTATTTGGCCGATCGCACTTACCGCATCCACGGCCCGAAAACGGTAGGCGGCAGCAATTGGCCAGCTAGTGCTTTGCAGGAAATACCGAATTATTTCGATACAGTCAATGTCCACAACTACGATGCAGATATTTCTAACTACACCCGCAAAGTGCACGGCTGGATGAACGGTACTGTCCGCGCTAACTCGCAGCTTTGGGTAGGAGAATGGGGAACTTACGAAATTAGCTACGGCGATTTATCTTTAGCTTTAAATTTGATTAAGAATTTGATTCGAGGTTCTCAACCTGGGGATAATTATATTTACGGAAGTCACATATTCTGTTTGTACGACTGGGGCAAGCCCGCAGGGGCGGAAGGTTTGCTAGGTGACGGGGGAAAACGGCGCGCGGGCTACTATGCTTTGCGGATGGGAATTAGGGCTTTGCAGGGCGGGAAAGCTACCTTTTTTCCTATCACTAACAGTTCCGATTTAATGGCAGTTGCAACTCTTGATGCTAGCAAGAATGTTTACTTGCTGGTTGTCAATGACCGAGCAACATCTTACACTGTTAATGCTGATATTTCGGAGCTGATAAAAACTGGTAATGGCACGGTGCGGGAGTTCAGTTCTCAAACAATGGATGAGGTTGTTGGTAACTTAAGGCTAAAGGGCGGAAATGCGAGTTTTGCACTGGCGGGGAACAGCGCTATTCTCATCAAGTTCGATCGCCAGAATTGAAGCTCAAATCCTCTGAGCCATAATTGGGATAAGATAGAATTAGTTATGCTCAGAATTATTTATTTTCTGCCTGTTTGGCCCTTGAACCCTTGAACCCTTGAACCCTCGCACCCCTAATTGCACAGTTGCCATACCTAAGTCGTCCTGTTGTGATTCCCCTCCTGTCGCTGGTAAATTGGTAGCGTGCAGGTATCTTGCCTCAAACAGAATCCGAGCGAGAGTTCCGTTGAGGGGCAGAAAGTAGGGTGCAGTCTAGACAATCGCAGAAATTCTTGCTCGTAAACCCGCAGCAGTTAGGCTAGGCGAGGAATTACCCGCCCGCCTTCATCTGGGCCCTCTGGCAGATAGCATTGGTTCTGAAAGTCAGAAGCCGTCAATTATCAGGATATGGCACGGAATTAATTTTAAATGCCAAGATGCTGGAAGTAGGGGTGAGTTTAATCGTACAGAAACTTTGAGCGCGCTTGGAAATCTCGCGGGCAAAGCCTCTCAATCAATCTGCTGCTTGCGATCGGGTTTTTCCAACAAATATCACTTTTATGCCCCCTGATGTTTATTCCCTCCCTCAGTCAGGTCATCAACCGCAATCCCCTCACCATCACCCCTGAGACGCCCGTAGAAAAGGCGATCGAGCTGATGAGTAGCACAGGAGCCAGTTACGTCCTCGTGGTAGAACCACGCGGGAATTCTCAACTCGGAAATCCCATGAACGGGACTTCCCCACAATCGCGGGAACAGTCGGGTTTCTACAACGGTGTACCGCGTGCGCTACACGCAGGAGGCAACGGGCTGCCTCTCAACGGCTCAAAAGCTCCCTATGCGGGCGGCCAGACAGTGCTGGGGATTTTTACAACGCGAGATATCGTACAGCTAAATTCGATCGGCGCTGCTTTGAGGGGATTTGCGATCGAGCAAATCATGATCAGAACCGTAACTGTAGCCAGAGAATCGGAAATTCCCGACTTTTTTGCCTTAGCAAATCTGCTGGATAAAAATCAGATCAGCCATTTGCCCGTCGTCAGCGAGGCTGAAGAACTTGTTGGTTTAATTAGCTCTCAAAGCTTGGTGCAAATGTTGCAGGGAATTGGGGAATCGACACCAAAAGCAATTAGCAGCGCTTCGCCACCTGCGGCTTTCGCGTTCCCTCCGCCGCTGCCAATTCTGAATCAGAAAGTAGAGCTACCCGCAAGTTTAATTAAACTTTATCAAATCCCGCAGATATCAGCCTCACGAATAATTCACGCTCCTTCTAATTCTTCGGTTCGCTATTTGGCGCAACTGATGTTTAGACACAATGTTAGTTATGTATTAATCACTGAAACCCCCGATCAACACTCGACTGGTGCTGCTCACAATTCCAAATTTACAAATCCCAACATTCACAAACTGGTTGGAGTGGTAAGTTCGCGGGATATTGTGCAGTTGCAGGCCCTGGGAAGAGACTCTAACAAAATTAAAGCGGGAGCAATTTGCAGCAGTTCGCCGCCGCTGGTGCGATCGCACTCTAGCCTCGAAGCAGCCGTCGCGCTGCTGCAAAAACACTACTGCCAGTTGCCTTTATTAGTCATCAACGAAACAAATCACCCGATCGGGATTATCAATCCTAAAACTATCCTTTTACAAGCGCTGGATTCAAAATCTCTGCATTCTGGCTTAATTGCTTTGCAGCGCCAGCTAGAATCTAGCAACGCTCAATACAAAAAACTCTCAGCAGAAATACAGCGGACAGCAGCAAATAGCCACGAGATAGCTGAAATTTCTCACCACACTTTCGTAGAGCGGCCAAATCTCCCCCCAGCAGTCAACAATCAGGGGATTTGGGACTGGAATCTCGAAACAGATGAGTTTTTTTATTCGGCGCGGTGGCAAGAAATGCTGGGCTACCAAGAAGGGGAAATCTCGAATCGCCGATCGGAATGGTGGAGTCGCATCCACCGAGATGATATTGACTCGGTAAAGGCAGCTTTAGAAGAACACTTCGCCCAAAAGACACCGGATTTTGCAGCCGAATATCGGATGTACTGTAAAGACGGCAGCACTGTCTGGGTGCTGAACCGAGGTCAAGTTTTACGCAGCGCTACTGGCAAACCGCTGCGGGTAGTAGGAACTCATACAGATATTACTCTAAACAAGCAGTTTGAAGTCAAAAACCGCGAGCATGATCGAGAACAATTCCATCTATTTGACTCTCTGAAAGCAACAGTAATTTTCCACATTGATGCGGCGGGGGTTTGGAAATTCCTCAACCGCGCTTGGACGGAAATTACGAATTTTCCGGTTTCCGAAAGTTTGCAAACTAATTTTTTAGAGTGGGTGCATCCAGATGAGCGCGAGCAATGTGCAAATTTATTGGAGTCTTTGCTGTCGGGGAAGTCGGAATTTGAACGGCGAGAACTGCGATTTAAGTCCAAGTCGGTTTCGGGCAAAAATTCCTTGGGAATTCACAGTAATTCCGGCTTTGTTTCCGTAGAACTATTTGCCCAAGTCCGGCGGAATTCGCAAGGCGAAATAGCGGGAATTTTCGGGACTTTGCACGATGTCTGCAACCGCCTCGAAGGAGTTGAGGAACTGCGGGAAAGTGAGCGGGCAATTCGATCGCTCTACGAGGTAATGGTGAGTTCGGAAGGCTCTTTTGACGATCGAACGATCCGGTTGCTGGCAATGGGTTGTAGTCAGTTTGGGATGGATATCGGGCTGTTGGGGAGGGTTTTGGGCGATCGCTACGAAGTGATTGCGGCTTATGTACCGGAAGATTTTCCCTTTGGATTTGCTAAAGGAGACGGTTTTGCTTTGAGCAGAACCTTTGAGCGAGAGGTTTTGCGATCGAGCGAACCTATTTCTGT
>NZ_JAUBQR010000216.1:0-11489 GCF_036701385.1 Microcoleus sp. Pol12B4
ATTTGACTGTTAAATTCACCTTGACCCCCATTCCCAATAATTTCTACACGCCCCGCATCAATCGTGATGCTTCCGGCATCTCCTTTGCCTAAAGATGCAGTAGAAATAAGTCCTCCATCTCGGAGAATTACTAAAGGTGTAGAAATGTTCATACTCCCTCCCCGAGCAGCAGAGTTGGTATCAGCCGAGATGAAACTAGGATTCCGACTGCCATTCGCCAAAACTCCAGAAATACCCTCTAGTCTGACTGACTCAGTAGCTTTAATTGTTAAATTACCTCCGGGCCCCCCAGTTGTATTCAACGGTTGGTTGCCCACAACTGAGCCGCTAGATAAACTAATTCCGCCCCCTTCAGAGATCCTCAACCGCTTCGTGTCGATATAAATGTCTCCGGCTTTCCCATTAATGCTGATTGCGGTTGCACCAATCAAGGTTGCGACGGGACTTCGAGGAGGAGTCCGCAGCACTTCTACTGATTCCGAAGCTTTAATGTTGATATTCCCCGATGGTGCTTCACTGCGAGTGGTGCTGACGATCGCACTGCCATCGCGTATGATAAAACGTTCTCCCTCAAAGGTGATATTTCCTCCCTTACCCGTACTCCCCGCGAGTGTGCCGGTGTTGATCCCTGAACCGACCAGATCGAGAACCCTGGCACGGAGGGTCATATTTCCGGCGTTGCCAGCACCTAATGTAGCGCTACCCGATACGGTTCCATTGTCGATCAGCAGTTGTCCCGTATCGATTAAGATGTTTCCCGCATCTCCCATGCCAGCAGTGCTAGTTTCCAGTAGAATCTGTGGGTCAAAAGGGTTGATTCTTCCAGAGATTGTATAATTTTTGACAAAGTTTTGAAAGCTCTCAAATCCAATCCCGA
Source organism: Microcoleus sp. Pol12B4 (assembly GCF_036701385.1). Classification (NCBI taxonomy): domain Bacteria; kingdom Bacillati; phylum Cyanobacteriota; class Cyanophyceae; order Oscillatoriales; family Microcoleaceae; genus Microcoleus; species Microcoleus sp. Pol12B4. The sequence continues at coordinate 878 of NZ_JAUBQR010000216.1, forward strand.
TCAGTTCTACTGAATCGGTAGCGCGGATATTGATAGCACCTCCCGCGCCACTTCCGGCTGTCAGCGTGGAAATTTGCGCCCCACCTTGGGCCCGTAAATGTTGGGCGTTAATGTCGATGCCCCTACCATCGATATTTCCCAAAGTCAGTGCATAAATCCTGCCATTATTGAGGTTGACATTTCCACCTCGAATATCGACTTTGCCGCCACCAATTCCACTGGTATCGATCAGTGAGCCGTTGGTGACTTCAATATTACCCAATTTGGCAATTTTGTCATAGTTTAAACTTAATCCAAAAGAGGTATCCCCCAATCCAACCATCCCCGGACTAGCGACGCTACCCAGCAAAATTTGTCCTGTAGATGCAGTGAGTGTTCCCTGATTTAATTCAATATCTCCCCCCACTAGGGCTATAGTTTGTCGGGGAGCAACTGCTAAGCCCATGTTATTGAAAATCTGCGGAATTCCTGGGGGTAATTGTGGTAAATTCAAGGTTGGTGCTACTGAATTGTTAATGATTTTACCCGGATTTTCTCGAAAATTTAAACCGATCGGTATATTGACATTTAACAGCGGTACTAATTGGGGATTGCTGCTGCTGAACTGATAGCCATTATTAAAAACTACGCTATCTGCTGAACTTGCTAAAAATGAACCGCGCAAATCTAACCTCGCATTGGGACCGAAAACAATCCCTTTGGGGTTAATTAAGAATAAGTTACTGTTTCCCAAAACTCCCAGAGTTCCTAAAATATTAGAAGGATTCCCACCAGTAACGCGGGTAAAAATATTCGCAATCCCGTTAGGATTGGCAAAATAGGCTCCCCGCCCTTGACGGATGTTAAATTCACGCAAGCTGTGAAAGAGGTTAACGCCACGAGTTGCACCGCCAGTGATTCTATCAGAGGGTAAGTTGTTGATAGTATCGGGAACTGTCCGCGAACTTTCTGCACCCAAGCTGTTGTCAGGGATGATTTGGGCGATCGCAGGGAAAGGACACAGCAGTAAAAATGCAAAAAATAGGGCGGAAGATTGGCGGGACATCTTTGAAGTCTGGTTCATTTAATTTTAGGAAAATAGCGAGGGGTTAGCTAAAACCTAAAGAGTATCTATCGAGGTACGCAAACACCAGTAGGTTTCGGACTGCGAAGAGATGCACCACCACCAGAATTATAGGCTACCAGCCTGACTTGTCCTCGATCGTCCATTACCCAACCTTGAGCGGGAATAATTTCTGTTGGCCTAACTTCTATGGATGGTATGAGGCCTTCTATTTGCTGACTTCCACCTACCGCTGGTTCCACCCAAGGCAACGGCGCTGGAGCGGTGCTGAGGGCATCATTAGGACTGGGTGGCACTCCTCCTTTCCCAGTAGCACTAAATGCGCTCTCGGCCTCTTGCGTGCAGGGATTTGCCGCAATTAAAGCAGCCGGATCGACCACATTTTGCGGCAGTTCCACTAAACCTTGAGCAGGATTCACCCCAGAAGCACTAAATGTTACAGTACCTTGCAAAGCCGGGCCGCTACTTTGGGAAATCGCCGCAATATCGCTGGTAGGAATTAGAGAAGTAGGACTTACTTGCAACGCACCAAATTGAGTATCGGTTAATCCCAAAGTCGCTCGCACCTGTTCACGAGTAACTGATGTAAACCCGAAAACATTGGGGACATTAATATTAACCCGACCACCTTGGGCCGATCGCGCATTGGCTGTGATGTCACTGTTTTCTTGCGGGAGGGCGACCAGAATATCGCTTTTAATGTTAATATTGCCACCATCAGAAATACTTGCATCAGTTGTAATTCTGCTCCCTCGGCGCAACTGGATATCTCGTGCTTCAAGGTTAATATTTGCTCCGGGGCCGGATGCCGTTCTACCGTCAATGCTACTTTGGTTGTCAAGAAAAATTGAGTCTGCTTTCACATTAATGTTACCAGCCCGTCCCGATCCCAATGCTTGCAGATTGAGTGTTCCTTCATTGCGAAGAATCAGTTCCCCGACATTTAGATTCAACGAACCTCCGTTAGCCGTAGCATTAGGATCTATAATGTCAGATGCAATCCCAACCGAAGTCTGAATTTGACTGTTAAATTCACCTTGACCCCCATTCCCAATAACTTCTACACGACCCGCATCAATTGTGATACTTCCTGCATCTCCTTGGCCTAAAGATGCAGTGCTAATAACTCCTCCACTCCGGAGAGTCAGTACAGGTGTAGAAATGTTGATACTCCCTCCCCGATTAGCAGTATTGGCATCAGCGCAGATGAAACTGGGATTCCGACTCCCGTTCGCCAAAACTCCAGAAAAACCCTCGACTGTTACTGACTCAGTGGCCCTAACTGTCAAATTACCTCCGGGCCCCCCAGTTGTATTCAAGGGTTGGTTGCCCACAACTGCTCCGCTAGATAAACTAATTCCGCCTCCTTGGGAGATAATCAACCGCTTCGTGTCGATATTAATGTCCCCGGCTTGCCCATTCACACCGCTGGCAGTTGACCCAATTAAACTTGCTACGGGACTTCCATTGGGAGTCCGCAGCACTTCTACTGATTCCGAAGCTTTAATATTGATATTCCCCGCTCCTCCTTCACCGCGGGTGAGGCTGATCGCAGCAGCACCATCGCTTACGGTTAAACGTTCTCCCTCAAAGGTGATATTTCCTCCCCTACCCGTACTCCCCAAAAGTGGGCCACTGTGGATTGCAGAAGCGACCATATCTAAAACCCCGGTACGGATGGTAATATTTCCGGCGTTGCCAGCACCTAACGTGGTGGTAGTCAATGCGCTTCCATTGTCAATCAACAGTTTTCCCGTATCAATCGTGAGGTTTCCGGCGGCTCCCATGCTATTAGTGCCAGTTGTCAGCAGAAGTTGTGGGTCAAAAGGGTCGAAAGAGCCAGATACCGTATAGTTACCACCAAACACTCTATAGTTATCTAATCCAATTCCGAGCATTTCTACTGAGTCGGTAGCGCGGATGTTGATAGCGCCTCCGGCACCACTTCCTGCTGTCAGCGTGGAGATTTGCGATCCACCTTGGGCCCGAAACTGTTGAGCGTTAATATCGATCGCCCTGCCATCAATATTTCCCAAAGTCAGGGCATAAATTCGCCCATTATTGAGGTTGACATTTCCCCCTCGAATATCGACTTTGCCACCACCTATTCCACTGGTGTTGATTAGCGAGCCGTTGGTTACTTGAATATTACCAAAGTTAGAAATATTGTCATAGTTTAAACTTAATCCCAATGGCGTTGCCCCCAATCCAACCATCCCCGGACTAGCGACGCTACCCAGCAAAATTTGTCCGGTTGATGCAGTGAGTGTTCCCTGATTTAATTCAATATCTCCCCCCACTAGGGCGAGAGTTTTTCCGGGCCCAACTGCTAAGCCCATGTTATTGAAAATCTGCGGGATGCCAGCAGGTAATTGTGGTAAAATAAAGGCTGGTGCTGCTGAAGAGTTAATAATTTTTTCCGGATTTTCTCGAAAATTTAAACCGATAGGTATATTGACATTTAACAGGGGTAATGATTGCGGGTTTCTGCTGCTGAATTGATAGCCATTATTGAAAACTACGCTATCAGCAGAACTTGCTAAAAAGGAACCGCGCAAATCTAACCTCGCATTGGAGCCAAAGACAATTCCTTGGGGATTAAGTAAAAATAAGTTGGCATTTCCTTGGACTCCTAACACACCTAAAATATTAGAAGGGTTGCCACCAGTAACGCGGGTAAAAATATTCGCAATTCCGTTAGGATTGGCAAAATATGCTCCTCGGCCTTCACCAACGTTAAATTCTCGTAAACTGTGAAATAAATTTACTCCACGAGTTGCACCGCCTTCTATTCTGTCCGATGGTAAGTTATTAATCGTATCGGTAACTGTCCGCGAACTTTCTGCACCCAAGCTGCTGTCTGGGATGATTTGGGCGATCGCAGGAAAAGGACACAGCAGTAAGAATGCAAAAAATAGGGCGGAAGATTGGCGGCGCATCTTTTAATTCTGGTTAATTTAATTTTAGGAAAATAGGGAGGGATTAGCTAAAGCCTGAAGATTACCTATTGAGGTACGCAAACACCAGTTGATTTCGGACTGCGAATAGATGCACCACCACCAGAATTATACGCTACCAGCGTTACTTGTCCTCGATCGTCCATTACCCAACCTTGAGCGGGAATAATTTCTTTTGATCGAAGTTCTATGGATGCTCTTTGACCTTGTACTTGCTGGCTTTCACCTACGGCTGGTTCCACCCAATTAAACTGGTTAGAATTGCTGCTGAGAACATCGTGAGGACTCGGTGGCAATCCCCCCCGCCCAGTCACAGTAAACTCGTTCTCGGCCCCTTGGATACAGGGATTTGCAGCAATTAACGCAGCGTGATTGACCACATTTTGCGGCAGTTCCACTAAACCTTGAACGGGATTGACTCCAACAGAACTAAATGTTACCGCCCCTTGCAAAGCCGGGCCACCACTTTGGGAAATCGCGGCGATGTCGCTGCTGGGAAGCAGAGATGTAGGACTTACTTGCAACGCTGCAAATTCGGCGTCACTGAGCCCCAACCTGCTTCTGACTTGTTCGCGACTCGCTGCTGTAAAACCGAAGACATTGGGGACATCGATATTGACGCGGCCGCCGCCTGCTGTGCGGGCGTTGGCTGTGATGTCGCTGTTTTCTTGCGGGAGGGCGACAAGAATATCGCTGTTGATGTTGATATTGCCGCCGTCAGAAGTGCCTGCATCGGTGGTAATTCGGCTGTTGCGGCGCAATTGGATGTCTCGCGCTTGCAGGTTAATATTTGCTCCTGTACCGGATACAGTCGTACCGTCAATCATCGCTTTGTTGTCAAGGGCGATCGAATTTGCAACAATATTGATATTACCAGCACGTCCGGTTCCCGTAGCCTGGACCGTCACTGTAGCTCCATTTCTAACAATTAATCGATCGGCATTCAGATTCAACGAACCGGCATTTGCCGTCGCCTGGGGATTAGTACCAAATATCTTGCCCACCGAAGCATCAATTGTACTGATAAACAGACCATTATTTCCGCTGCCGCTGACCTCAATGCGATCGGCATTAATAGTAATATTCCCCACATCTCCCACCCCCACAGAACTCGTAGAAACTATCCCCCCATCCCGCACGGTTAGGCTGGGCGTATCAATGCGAATATCCCCGCCCCGACTAGAGCTCAAAGTTCCAGAACTCAGCGCACTAGCACTCTGAATTCCGCTGCTCAAAAGTTGAGAAATACCTGAAATTTGTACTGATTCAGTAGCCGTAACTGTTAAATTTCCAGCAGGCCCGCCCTCCTGGGAAAACAAAAACCTGCCAATTAACACACCCGATCCTACTGTAAACGCAGAACCCCCAGAGAGACTCAACCGCTTGGTATTGACGTTAATATTCCCCGCCCTTCCGTTAGAGCCGATACTCAGGGTGCTAATTCCGCTTGACACAACTGTTGTCGGGCCGGTGTTAGACAATTCTACTGATTCAGCAGCTTTAATGTTGATATTCCCTGACGGGCCACTGCTGTAGCTTGTGGTACCGAGAATAGAACCATCGCGCATAATTAATCTCGCGACATCAACACTAATGCTTCCTCCCGCACCGCTACTTTCTTTAGCTGTCCCGTTGTTAATTCCAGAACCCACCATCTCAAAAGTATTGGCGCGAATGATTAAATTTCCGCCCTTTCCACCGCCAAAAGTGATACCGCTACCTACTACCCCATTGTTGAAGAGCAGGCGGCCGGTGTCGATCGTAATATCGCCCCCCGAACCAGCACCAGCACTAGCATTAAACAGCATCATTAGTGGGTCAAAGGGGTCTGTAGTTCCCGATACCAAATATTTAATTGCCACCTCTTGATAGCCGTCAACTCCCAGCCCGCTCATTTCTACTGAATCAGCAGCACGCAAGTTGATATTTCCTCCTGCACCCTCTCCTAGAGTCAGGGTAGAAAATTGCGTGCCGTTTTCCAATCGCAACTTTTGAGCGCTGATATCGATACCTCGACCATCAATATTTCCCAGTGTCATCGCATAAATTCGCGCACCGCTGAGGGCGACATTTCCACCTTTTAACTCTACTCGACCGCCACCGGTGCCGCTAGTGTTGATAAGCGTTCCATCGGATATTTGAATATTGCCGAAATTTTGAATATTGTCATAATTTAAAGCTAAATTACCCGGCTGAGCAACAGGAGGAGCCAGTGCAAAATTAACTAAACCGGGACTGGCGACGCTACCGAGTAAAATTTGTCCGCCGCTGGCGGTTAAATTGCCGCCTTGCAGTTGGATGTCGCCACCAATCAGTGCTAAAGTTTGACCGGGTTCTACTGCTAAACCAACTCGATCGCTAATCGGTATTGGCACAGCAGAGGCTGGAAGGTTTAACTTTCCTATAGCCGTCGATTGATTGACAATTGCACCGGGATTGTCTCTAAATCTTAAACCAACGGGAATATTAACGGTTAACAGCGGGGATGTTTGCGGGTTGGTGCTGCTGAATTCCATCCCGTTCTTAAACACAATACTGTCAGCCGTTGAACCGATAAATGAACCGCGCAAATCTAACCGCGCATTCGGCCCGAAGACAATCCCTTTCGGGTTAATTAAAAATAAATTGCCTTTTCCCAAAACTCCCAGAGTTCCTAAAATATTTGAGGAGTTTGGACCCGTAATGCGGGTGAATATGTTGGTAATTCCGCTGGGATTTTCAAAATAAGCTCCCCGCCCTTCACGGATGTTAAATTCGCGCAAGCTGTGAAATAGGTTAACGCCGCGAGTTGCGCCGCCAGTGATTCTATCTGAGGCTAAATTGTTGATAGTATCGGGAACTGTCCGCGAACTTTCCTGTCCCAGGGTATTATCGGGAATAATTTGGGCGATCGCGGAAGTGGGAAATAGCAACAGGAAAGCAAACAGTAGGGAATAACTTACGGGCGGGCAAGATGCCCACACTACAGTAAAATCTAGTATTTGTGGAACAGGCATCTTGCCTGTTTTTGAGAATAGTGAAAATAGTAAAGAGTAATGGAAGGGAGGCATAAAAATACTCTTTCCAGGATAAATTTTATCGGTGTAATCTCATCTCGTTTCTCTAAATGTTTTGAATTTGGCTGCTGAGTATAAGTTGCTCGACTGTGATTTCTAGTTCGGGAAAAATTTTAGAGATAATGCGCTCATTACCTGTAAAACTTTGAACTAAATAACTGCCATTTTCCAAATAGTAAACGAAAACGGTGGAAATTTTGGGATTTCCTACATAAGCCCTAGAAGCGAGCGCTAAATAATCCACAATCCAATACTCACAAATGCCGAGGCGTTGATACTCATCTAGCTTATCCACATAGTCGTCTTCCCAGTTAGTTGAGGTAACTTCAACTGCTAATTGGATAGGTTCGGTAAGAGCTCCGTAGCCACGTACATTGCTGTTCCATACAGATGCATTAACCACGCCAACATTAGGATTTCTGCCTTGTTCTTGTCCTGAAGCTGTTACAGTCCTCAACACTATATCTTTGTCAACGATATAGTCAAGCCCCAAGCGATCGCTTTCTCTGTCGAAAGACTTAACAAGAAATCGTGCCACATTTTTATGAGTTCTGGTTGCTTCCACTTTGACAATCTCCCCATTTACAAGTTCGTAGATGCCCGATCCGTCGGGGTATTTTTCGAGAAACTCTGCAAATGTTAGTTTAGTTTTTGTCTGAACCATAAGACAAGCCCTCTTGTGTTAACTAAAGTTATACAATTTTAGATTTTAGATTTTAGATTGAAGTTGATAGGGGAATTAGCTAAACTATATTTAGTCGTCCTAGCGGTGGAATTCCGCTAGGAGACAGGCGTTGAAACCCCAGGCAGAACTAACTAGAAAGCAAAGTAATTAATCCGAAAATATAAGCCTTTTTCTTGCAAAGTTCGATCGCCCGATCGAGCATTTATCAAAGGAATACCATAGTCTAAACGCACATTCAACCGATCGCCCATCTGCCAAACTAGGCCCAAACCCGCACCCAGCAGTTTATCCGAGTCGGGATTCGCCTTTTCCTCCGAATGGTTCCACCCTACCCCAAAATCGATAAACGGAGCGACTTGCAACAATCCTTCGACTTCTGGGACACGCCAAACCGGAATTCGCACCTCCGCAGACGCGATCGCACCGCTATCAGTTAACAGCAAATCTTGGCGGTATCCGCGCACGCTTTGAACGCCACCGATCCCAATTTGTTCGAGGGAAAGCAGGGGGCGATCGGCTAATTGAATGTCGGAACGCACTATCAGCAAGGTTTCTGGGGCTAGCAGCCGCACGTACTGGGCTTGTCCGCGCCACGCCAGAAAACGGCTGTCAGGGCCGCTATCGTTCGCAGTAGCGCCGAACAGATTAGTGCCGAGGGAAAACTGCGATCGCGCCGCGAACACTTGGCTGGAACTCCGCTGCACGTATTCTTGAAAAAAGCGCACAGCCGAAACTCGCGTTTCGCCACGCTCATTTGCTCCCGCCGAAAGCGCAAATCGTTCCCCCGACAGGAATGTATCACTTTCTTGCCGCGAAAAACTCAGTCCCAAAGCCAAAGTGCGATCGGGCTTTTCGACAATCGGCTGGCGGTAAGTTAATTCGTAAGTCCGCGATTTCCCCTCAATTTCAGCAGCATCAAAGGGTTCCTCGATGATATTGGTGCTAGCAGCACTCGCTGCGAACCCAATCGTGCCGTTGCGCGCGTTGACGGGGACAGTGTAGCTGCCGTTGAATTCATTGCTGCCGTCGGTGTTAGCATAAGATACTTCTAATCCGTCGCCCAAACCGAGCAAATTTGCTTGATTTATGCGAACACCGCGCCGAAAACTGCCGACGCTGGGCGATCGATTGTTGTCTGCAAACACTTCACCGCTAAAGCTGTCTGCTTCTTTGACGCGCACTTCTAAGCGGCTGTTTTCCGGGCGGCTTCCGGCTTGCAATTCGGCGGAAATATTGCCAATTAAGGGGTCGAGTTGCAGCAGTTGCAAGGCTTCCAGCAACCGATCGCGATTGAGGGGCCGTCTGGTGGCGCGTTCTAGGCGCGATCGCACGTAATTTGAATTTAAGCGCCTGTTTCCAGTAATCACAATTTCATCTAATCCGCCTTCTACAATCCGAATTGTCACCACACCTCCTTCTCTCGGAAAGGTTTGGTTGGCGGGAATTACAGCGCCGGAATTGATGTATCCTGCGGCTACATATTTTTGAGTGACGGCTGCTTCGGCTGCGATCAGTTCGGCAAAGGTGATTTCGCGGCCCGCAAACTGTTGCGTAACTTCTGCGAGTTCGCGATCGCTAAAAGCTGTGTTGCCCTCAAATTCAAAGCGATCGACCCTAATTGTACCCAGAAGGCTTGGTCTAGCATCGCCGGGGACAGGTGTTAGTGGGGTTTGTTGAAGGGGAGACGGCGCAGGCGGTTGCGGTGCTATTGGTGCAGGTAATTCCGGCTCTCTGGGCTGAATTGGGTTGGGCAGTTGGCTTAGTTGCAAAGGTCGATCAATACCCAAATCGGTTTTTTTTCGGTCAATCTTTTCTTCTAGCTTTTGACCTCGGTTAAAAAGCTCGGTTTCTTGAGTTTTTGTGCTGAATGTGCGATCGGCTGAATTTGCAGCTTCCGCCTGTAAGTCTGGAGCTTCCGCAGGTGGGGATAAGGGTAGAGTTGTCGCCAAAGCCGATCGTTCTGACTCAGCGGGTTGCGTTTCCTCGTAAGAGGCTGGTAAGCCTTCACGGAGGCTGTTCTCGGTTTCGTTAAGGGCTAAAGCTCGATCGCCTCTGCTGCTAACTGCTGCCAAAGCTTCAACATTTGAGGTCAAAATTTCAACGGTGCTAGCGGATGTTTTCGCTGGTTTTCCCAGCCAAACTAACCCAAAAATTCCAGCGAGGAAAAATAGTTTTTGTGAGCGACAAGCCATAGGATATAATTATTATCTCGCTTAAGTGGGGGAAAATATTTTCAGGAAGTGAGCACCCTCAAGTAAAAATCAATCTTAACAGCAAAAAGGAAACAGCCGACGCAGCCAACAGTTTCGGCGACGCTACAAACCAAAAGGTCGATCGACGGCTGTTCATTTCCCAACACTTACGCACCAACCGGATTCTTATCCGAAAAAATATCGTGTAAGTCGATCGTAAACGGTAAAAAAAGCCGATATTTTGGGTGGCAAAACCTACGCTGTCATGCTCGTGCCGCAACCAGAATAGCCCTGCACGCCAGGGTAAACCAGAAACCGGGTTGTTTCCGAAAAGACGGGTTACAACTGAGTTCTTGCACCATTGTCAATAATCTTTTTATGAACAGGCAAGATGTAATTTACAACCCGCAAAGCCACTAAAAAACCCGGTTTCTTTGATTTTGGTGCATCATATCGTTTCCTGTTGCATGGGAATCATAAAATCGAGTCAACAGTTAACACTCAACCATTCAGTTTTTCGACCCGCCCGTCAACACTCAACAGTCAACAGTCAACAATTCCGGAGGAGTGCAACCGGAATTGATAAGTAGTCAAACAAAATTAATTACACAAAAAACTAATATGATATAATAAAAAATATCAAGGTGTGTTCAAAGAGG
>NZ_JAUBQR010000217.1:0-2410 GCF_036701385.1 Microcoleus sp. Pol12B4
AGTTAAACGGAAAAACTTTGGGGTTCCAACTTTTCACAACTGATAAAAAAATTCCACCCACATCTGCGGAATGTGGGATGAAAGATTACTCTTATCAAATTGGTGGCAGTCTCGCAACTGATGCGCCTACCTATGTCGAACGACAAGCAGATATCGAACTTTATGAAGCCTTAAAACTCGGCGAGTTTTGCTACGTTCTCAATTCCCGGCAAATGGGCAAATCTTCCCTTCTCGTTCGCACCCTGCACCGACTGCAAGCCGAAGGGTTTCAGTGCAGTACGATCGACATGACCCGCATCGGCAGCGAAAACATTACTCCCTTACAGTGGTACAAAGGAATCGTTGGGGATTTGTGGCGCAGTTTCCATCTTGTAGGAAAAGTCAATTTAAAAACCTGGTGGCAAGAACAAGAAGAAGTTTCTCTCCTGCAAAGATTGAGTCAATTTATTGAAGAGATATTATTAGCGAAATTTCCGGAGACTCGAATTTTTATATTTGTCGATGAGATTGATAGTATTTTAAGTTTAGATTTTCCCGTAGATGATTTTTTTGCCTTGATCCGTTATTGTTATAACCAACGAGCCCTTAATCCAGAATACAACCGGATTACCTTCGCCCTTTTCGGAGTAGCTACACCCAGCGATTTAATCGCCGATAAAAATCGGACACCTTTTAATATCGGAGTGGCGATCGATTTGTCAGGATTTAGCTTAGAAGAAGCGCAACCATTAGCGAAAGGGTTAGAAAAGGTCATAGCCAATCCACAGGCAGTTCTCAAAGAAATCTTATATTGGACGGGAGGACAGCCCTTTTTAACGCAAAAACTATGTGAATTAGTAGTGAAAATGGCGCGGAAAGCCCACAGCGGTGATTTAAAAATACCACCGGGAACGGAGGGATTTTTTGTGGAATCGTTGGTGAGAGAAAACATCATCCATCAATGGGAATCGCAAGATGATCCAGAGCATTTAAAGACAATCCGCGATCGCATTATTGGCAACGAACAACTTACTGCACGTAGCTTAGGTATCTATCAAAACCTCTTACAAGCTGGTGAAATTGAAGCGGATGATAGTCGAGAGCAGATCGAATTGCTGCTGTCAGGTTTGGTAGTAAAAAAACAAGGTTTTTTAAATGTAAGCAACCCGATTTATCAAGGAGTGTTTCACCTACAATGGGTAGAAAAACAGTTAGAGCAACTGCGTCCTTACTCCCAAGCTTTCAACGCTTGGATCGCTTCAAAACAAACCGATGAATCGCGATTGTTGCGCGGACAATCGTTAAAAGACGCTTCCTACTGGGCCCAGGGAAAAAGTTTGAGCGATTTGGATTATCACTTTTTAGCCGCTTCTGGTGAATTAGACAGGCTCGAAGTGCAGCAAGCGCTGGAAGCAGCGAGGCTCAGAGAAGTTGAAGCCAGACTCACAGAAGAACGCAAGCGGTTAGTTTTAGAGCGAGAGACAGCGAAGCGGCAGCGAAGATTTCTTGGGGCGCTAAGTGGAGCACTAATAGTTGCGATCGTCTTTGGCATTCTCGCCCTCTGGCAATATCATTACGCCATCACCAGCGAGCAGCAAGCCCGCATCAGCGAAGTTCAAGCCCTCACTTCCTCATCCGCAGGGCAATTCGCCTCCCAACAGCGATTAGATGCCCTCGTGAGCGCCATCAAAGCCAGACGCAGGCTCGACAGTCTCGTGCCTTCCAGCCCCCAGTTGCCATCTCAAGTTCGACAAGTCCTGCAACAAGCCATCTATGGAACGGCAGAATTCAATCGCCTGTTGGGGCATTCCAGCCCGGTTCTAGCAGTTGATGTCAGCCCAGACGGTCAACTCATCGCCACCGGAGGCGGCGACCAAACAGCCAAGATGTGGCAACGGGATGGCACCTTGCTGCATACTCTCCAACACACGATCAGCAGCGTCTACGCCCTTCGTTTTAGTCCCGACAGCCAGCGCCTGGTAACATCCAGCGTGGACGGCAACATTTATCTGTGGAGTAGGGAAGGCAAACTGCTCAAAACCTTTCAGGGACACAACGCTGCGATCTGGGCGATCGCCGTGAGTCCAGACGGTGAGCGCATCGCCTCCGCCAGTGAAGACAGCACCATTCGGCTGTGGAGTGCCGATGGCAAACTGCTCAAAACCCTGAGCGGACATCAAGGTGCAGTTTGGGGTGTTGCCTTTAGCCCGGATGGAAACCTCCTCGCCTCTAGCAGCACAGATAATACGGTCAAGGTTTGGACTCTAGATGGCGAACTGGTGAGCACTCTGGAAGGTCACAGCGGCATTGTTTGGGACGTTAAGTTCGCTTTACTTGCAGACAATAGCGGTGCAAAACGTCCCGCCATTATCTCTGCCAGCGCTGACAACACTGTCAAACTCTGGCAACCAGACGGAACCCTGCTACGAAC
>NZ_JAUBQR010000217.1:2510-11410 GCF_036701385.1 Microcoleus sp. Pol12B4
AAACGTCCCGCCATTATCTCTGCCAGCGCTGACAACACTGTCAAACTCTGGCAACCAGACGGAACCCTGCTACGAACTCTTAGCGGTCACAGTTCGGAAGTGTTTGAAGTCGCTATCAGTACAGCAGGCGATCTCATTGCTTCCACCAGCGCCGACCAAACTATCAACCTCTGGAAGCCGGACGGGACGCTGTTGAAAGTCCTCAAAGGGCATCAATCTGGAATTCGCGGGCTTGCTTTTATTCCCAACAGTCAAATGGTTGTCTCCGCTAGCGACGACTATACCGCCCGACTCTGGAACCCGACAAACCCCTTCTCGAAAGTCCTTTACGGACATGGCGGCACGATTTGGGATGTGGATTTCTCCCCCGAAGGTCAGATGCTAGCTTCCGCCTCTTCCGATGGCAGTTTGAAACTGTGGGCGCGAGACGGCAGGTTGCTGAAGTCTTTTGGAGGAAACGAGACTGCCGTTCACTCGGTTGCTTTCCTCTCTGGTGCTAACTTTGCCAATTCTGCGATCGCACCTTTCCTTGCTACCGCTAATGAAGATAAAACAATTAAATTCTGGCAGTTCGACGGGATGCTGCAGAAAACCATAACAGGTCATGAAGCTGGAGTTTGGGATATCTCCCCAAGTCCAGATGGTCGGCTACTGGCTTCTGCTAGCAACGATAAAACCGTCAAACTGTGGAACAAGGACGGCACTTTACTGAAAACTTTCACAGGGCATCGGGCTAGGGTTTACGATGTGGACTTTACCCCTGACGGACAGAGGCTGCTTTCAGCTAGTAGCGACAGCACTGCTCGGTTGTGGAGTCTTGACGGTAAGTTTTCCAAGACTCTAGAGGGTCATCGCAGCCCTGTTTGGGAAGTTGCCATCAGTCCAGACGGTCGCACTTTGGCAACTGCCAGCAGGGATGACACGATTAAACTCTGGACGATCGATGGCACGTTGCTCAACACCCTCCAGGGAAATACTAGAGGCATGATGGCAGTTGATTTCAGTCCTAACGGTCAAATGCTGGTGGGGGGAGGCTCAACTGGCGCACTCAAACTTTGGAAAACCGACGGGACAGAAATAACGACGCTAACCGGACATGAAGGGAACGTTTGGGGAGCGGCGTTCAGTCCCGATGGCAAACTCATTGCCTCCGCCGGGGACGATCGCACAGTCATTTTATGGGATCTAGAGCGTATTCTCAAACTTGATGAACTGGGTTATGCGTGCGATCGCGTGGGGGATTATCTGCGAACAAATGCCGATGTGAAGGAGGAGGATAGACATTTGTGCGATCGGATTAAAACCGAATAATATTAAGTCCGCTTAATTAGGAATAATAGATTAATATGTGTGGCTATAGCATCAGAAGATTAGAGGATAATTATCATGCTTGGCTAATTTTTAGTGAACTATACTATAATACTAAATCCGGCGTAACTACTCCCTTTATCTCTCACTCTGCAGAGGCGGAATTCGTTTCTTTAGTAGCGGTTGAAACCGCCGAAGTATACGCAGAATAATCGAGGGTATAGCTAAACCGGATTTAGTATAATAACTACAGAGTAATGAAATCGGTAGCGGTGAGAATACCGGGGGTAATATTGTTAAGCTTCGCCAACAATTGATTGGTGTCCGTCACAGTAATCAAAGTTTGATTGTTGCTGGAAGTAATACTGAGTTGATTAAAACTCAAACCAGTATTCAACCCTATTAAATCCTCTCCCTTGCGGAAATCATTAATGATGTCGCTACCCACACTTTGATTGAGGAAAAACACATCATTTCCCGAACCACCAGTCAATGTATCGTCCCCAACATCCCCGGAAAGGAAATCGGCACCGCTGCCACCGCTGAGAATATCATTACCTTTGCCGCCGTAGATGGTATCGTTACCGATGTCGCCACAGAGCACATCGTTTTCATTGCCACCCAACAGCAAGTCGTTGCCCTCACCGCCATCGAGACTGTCGTTTTCTTTGCCTCCGTACAGCGTGTCATGTCCCGACTCACCAAAAATCAGGTCTGCACCTTCATTGCCAAAGGCAATATCGTTGCCATTTCCAGCATTAATTGTGTCATTTCCTAAGTTGCCTAAAATGTAGTCGTCACCATCTTCACCCAGCAAGATATCGTCATCTTTACCGCCGAAAATGCTGTCGTTGCCAACGCCGCCGGCAACTGTATCATTGCCTAAATCTCCCCTCAACAAGTCCTCGCCCTCACCACCAACAACAGTATCAGGATCTTTGCCAGCGTAGATGGTATCGTTGCCAGCGTCGCCCGATAGGAAATCGCTGCCTCCATTGCCGAAGATTGAGTCGTTATCTGCTGCGCCGTCAATGTTGTCATTGCCGCCCATGCCGTAGAGAGTATCGTTGCCGGCTTGTCCGTTAATTGAGTCGTTGATGCCACCGCCCATGATGAAATCGGTAGTGTCGCCGCCGTTGATAGTTTGTTGGACGGGGTTGGGGGTGATGGTGGCAGGATCTAGTTGCGGGGCGTTGAGGCTATTGAGTAGGCAATCATCTACCGCCGGAGTTGGGGTGGGCGTGGGTGTCGGTTCGGGCGTGGGAGTGGGTGTCGGTTCGGGTGTAGGCGTGGGTGTCGGTTCGGGTGTGGGCGTGGGTGTCGGTTCGGGCGTGGGAGTGGGAGTGGGCGTGGGAGTGGGCGTCGGAGTGGGAGTGGGAGTGGGCGTCGGAGTTGGCGTCGGAGTTGGAGTCGGCGTGAGTGTAGCGTTAAATTCGTAAGCGCCAATATCAACGATCGCACTTCCGTTATTATCACCATCTTGAGGGCGACTCACACCGCGCTGATCCTCCGCCGGCGCGCCCGCACCAGTACCAGTATCAATTGCCGGACTTCCTGCTAGCAGCGGCAGAACGAAAGCCCGGTTAATATTTTGCAAAGGGCCGAGTAAGGGGTCTGCGATCGTCACATTTGCCGTAACATTACTATCATTAGGATCTCCCACGGTCAGTTTAGCGGGAAATTGAAGATTGTTTCCCCCATCGATGAGCTCCCGTCCAGTGTGCTGCCTATTTTTAAAAGGATTATTGGCGGTATTCCTATCAAAAATCGAATTCTTGACAGTAATTGGCGATTTCACAGCATCGTTAAAAGTAGCAATACCTCCCGAATATTCCCCAGCAGTATTTTTAGCAAAAGTCGAATTGACGATATTAGTCGAAAAAGAATCTCTGTTGCCAGCAACCATTCCCCCGCCCTGCTTAGCAGCACTGTTGCCGGAAAAGGTACTGTTGACAATGCTGACATTTCCATTTTCTCCGAACCACAAACCGCCGCCGTTGTCTTCAGCTTTATTATTAGCGAACGTGCAGTTTGTCACTGTCAAATCGACGTTGCCGTGGCGGACTCCGCCTCCAGAACCTCCAATACCTGATAAATTTTTTACGGCTTGGTTATTAATAAAAGTGCTATTTTCCAAAACCACTTTATCTTGGAGATAACCAAACAAAAAGGCTGCGCCTCCTTCTCTCGATCCGATATTGCCGTCAAAAATGCTGTTGCGAATAGCAATATTTCCGGCAACAGGGCCGGGGGTTGCATTCAGCCCGGAAGCATTAGCGCCATCGACGTAAACTGCCCCGCCAACGCCTTTATCTGTGCGGTTGCCGATAAATTTAGAGTTTTCGATCGTCATGCTGCCCAACAAATTATTAACAGCTCCGCCGTAGCTGCCTTTGTTGTTGGTAAATTCGCTATCTCTGATAGTCAGAACACCCCCGCTTTTGGTTGCGATCGCACCGCCACCGCGTTCGGTATTGTCTGCTAGCGAACCGTCATTGCCGCTAAACTTGCTGTTAATTACATTTGTCGTACTGCGAAAACCCGTGTGAATGCCGCCACCAAAACCGGCAACATTATTATTGACTTGGCAATTTTCTAAAGTTAAAGTGCTGCTACCTCCTGTTTGAATGCCACCACCGGCGCTAGTGGCCTCATTATTCGGATCGGTTCCAGAAACTTTGCCGTTGGCAACAATCAGGTTTTTTAGAGTGACATTTGTTGCACCTTCTGTGCGGATTACCCGCGAAGTATTGTTGCCGCTGATGGTTAAATTGGCTGCACCAACAGCGTCAATTGTCAAGTTTTTGTTGATGACAAGTTGACCGGAAGTGAGAGTAATTGTTTTGCTAGCAAGACTCAATTCAAATTGAATGGTATCGTCGGCTGCTGCGGAGGCGATCGCATCTCTCAATGAACCCGGCCCGCTATCATTAGTGTTAGTAACGGTAATAGTCTTTAAAGTCCCTCGGTAATCCGCCATTGCTTCTGGAGTCAAGGCTAGCGGTGCTTCAATATCACCCTTGGCAAACTCCAAATTCCAGTTACCACCGCGGCCAGTGCGATCGCTAGATGCCGCAATATCAGCCCCGGTTAACTCGCCCAGGCGATCGACAAAATCGCTTCCCGAACCCGCCGCAACATCGCAACCATAAAGCACAATATCTGCTTTGTCGCTTAGCGCATTTCGCCAACCTTGCAACTGGCTTTCATATTGCGGCAAATTATCCGAATTCAGCGTTGCAGAACCTAGCTGCAAGCTGCCAGAATTGCCGTGAGAAAAGATGTGAACTTGGTCTACAGTTTCCCCAGCAGCAGAAATTGTTTGCAGTTTCGCAGTAATTTGCTCGACTCCGTTACCATTTTTATCTAAAATGATGAGTTCTGCACCGGGAAGCACGCCATCCGCGAGAGTTTGATAGTCATCTAAGTTGGAATAAATGAATACAATAGATTTAGAACCAGCATTGTGGAGAACAGATTGTGAATCCATGTTAGTGGCAAAAGTTGAACTCATTTCGCATACCCATGAGAATGTTTACTATTTGCTGGTAGATTCACCTTGAAAGAAGAAGGCTAGAGATGCAGAAGGCTGTAGGCAGAATTAAAACTTCGGTGCTCCATGGGATAAATTAAAATTGATTTAGGTAAGAATTTAATTTTATCCCTAAGTTTAATCCCCGAAGTGTCTCCATAATCAGCTTTAGCTGTGTGAGAATTGCGAGCTTTTTAGCAATTAAGAGCAGAGGATGTAATGTAAATAGTCCGGGACTGGGAACCTACCTCTATGTTTAGGTTGGCCATGCCCACCATTAGGGATGGAAATAGTGCATCAAACCCTTTGGCTACCTTGGTCATATCAAATTCATCAACGAATTTTGGCGCTGCCAAAATTATGAGAATTGCTCTAGCTAGTACCTGATACATTCACCTGAGCTAAAACCAGGAAAATCGCCTAAATATTTGATTAATTTAACTTTTTTTTGTGTCAAAAAAAGTTCCCCAAAATCAGAAGTTTAGTGGCTGAAAAAACTGGTTTTATTCGGGCGCTGCTGATGGCTAGCCAGATCAGGAGTGCAATAAACGGATGTGCCTCATTCTAGGTGTGGGCGATCGGCAATAAACAAGATTTATTACCGATCGCTGTTGCAAATAATCAGATCGAGCGATCCTATTCGTTGGCGTAGCCCCCGGCGGGCTGCGCTAACGTCATCCACCAAATTTCAGGAGTTTGAGAGCTTTCTTCACCACTTCTAAGCGGGGTGGCTGCTTATAGCGCACCCTATCCCAGGCAGTTAGAGTGTTACCTGAGTGAAATCGGTAGCGGTGAGAATACCGGGGGTAATATTGTTAAGCTTCGCCAACAATTGATTGGTGTCCGTCACAGTAATCAAAGTTTGATTGTTGCTGGAAGTAATACTGAGTTGATTAAAACTCAAACCAGTATTCAACCCTATTAAATCCTCTCCCTTGCGGAAATCATTAATGATGTCGCTACCCACACTTTGATTGAGGAAAAACACATCATTTCCCGAACCACCAGTCAATGTATCGTCCCCAACATCCCCGGAAAGGAAATCGGCACCGCTGCCACCGCTGAGAATATCATTACCTTTGCCGCCGTAGATGGTATCGTTACCGATGTCGCCACAGAGCACATCGTTTTCATTGCCACCCAACAGCAAGTCGTTGCCCTCACCGCCATCGAGACTGTCGTTTTCTTTGCCTCCGTACAGCGTGTCATGTCCCGACTCACCAAAAATCAGGTCTGCACCTTCATTGCCAAAGGCAATATCGTTGCCATTTCCAGCATTAATTGTGTCATTTCCTAAGTTGCCTAAAATGTAGTCGTCACCATCTTCACCCAGCAAGATATCGTCATCTTTACCGCCGAAAATGCTGTCGTTGCCAACGCCGCCGGCAACTGTATCATTGCCTAAATCTCCCCTCAACAAGTCCTCGCCCTCACCACCAACAACAGTATCAGGATCTTTGCCAGCGTAGATGGTATCGTTGCCAGCGTCGCCCGATAGGAAATCGCTGCCTCCATTGCCGAAGATTGAGTCGTTATCTGCTGCGCCGTCAATGTTGTCATTGCCGCCCATGCCGTAGAGAGTATCGTTGCCGGCTTGTCCGTTAATTGAGTCGTTGATGCCACCGCCCATGATGAAATCGGTAGTGTCGCCGCCGTTGATAGTTTGTTGGACGGGGTTGGGGGTGATGGTGGCAGGATCTAGTTGCGGGGCGTTGAGGCTATTGAGTAGGCAATCATCTACCGCCGGAGTTGGGGTGGGCGTGGGTGTCGGTTCGGGCGTGGGAGTGGGTGTCGGTTCGGGTGTAGGCGTGGGTGTCGGTTCGGGTGTGGGCGTGGGTGTCGGTTCGGGCGTGGGAGTGGGAGTGGGCGTGGGAGTGGGCGTCGGAGTGGGAGTGGGAGTGGGCGTCGGAGTTGGCGTCGGAGTTGGAGTCGGCGTGAGTGTAGCGTTAAATTCGTAAGCGCCAATATCAACGATCGCACTTCCGTTATTATCACCATCTTGAGGGCGACTCACACCGCGCTGATCCTCCGCCGGCGCGCCCGCACCAATACCCGTATCAATTGCCGGACTTCCTGTTAGCAGCGGCAGCACAAAAGCGCCGTTAATATTTTCCAAAGGGCCGAGTAAGGGGTCTGCGATCCTGACACTTGCCGTAACATTATTATCATTAGGATCTCCCGTCGTGAGTTTAGCGGGAAATTGAAGATTGTTTCCCCCATCGATGAGTTCCCGTCCAGTGTGCTGCCTATTTTTAAAAGGATTACTTGCGGTATTCCTATCAAAAATCGAATTTTTGACAGTAATTGGCGATTTCACAGGGTCGTTAAAAGCAGCAATACCTCCCGAATATTCAGCGGTATTCTTAGCAAAAGTCGAATTGACGATGTTAGTCGAAAAGGAATCTCTGTTAGCGACAAGCATTGCTCCGCCCTGCTTAGCAGCGCTGTTGCCGGAAAATGTACTGTTGACAATGCTGATATTTCCATTATCTCCTGACCACAAACCGCCCCCATTATCTTCAGCTTGGTTATTAGCAAAAGTAGAGTTTGTTACCGTCAGATCCACATTTCCGTGACGAATTGCGCCTCCAGAACCTCCAACTCCTGCTAGATCCTTAACAGCTTTATTGTTAACAAAAGTGCTATTTTCCAAAACTATCTTATCTTGAAGATAGCCAAATAAAAATCCCGCTCCTCCTTCTCTGGCTCCGATATTGCCATCAAAAACGCTGTTGCGGATAGCAATAGTTCCTGCAACGGGACCGGGGGTTGCATTCGGCCCGGAGGCATTAGCGCCATCGACGTAAACTGCCCCGCCGACGCCTTTCTCTGTGCGGTTGCCGGTGAATTTAGAATTTTCGATCGTCATGCTGCCCAACAGGTTGTTAACAGCACCGCCGTAGCTGCCTTTGTTGTTGGTAAATTCGCTATCTCTGATAGTCAAAACACCGCCGCTTTTAGTGGCGATCGCGCCGCCACCGCGTTCGGTATTGTCCGCTAGCGAACCATCATTGCCGCTAAACTTGGTGTTAATTACATTTGTCGTGCTGCGGAAACCCGTGTAAATGCCACCACCAAAACCGGCAACATTATTATTGACTTGGCAATTTTCTAAAGTTAAAGTGCTGCTACCTCCTGTTTGAATACCACCACCGGCGCTAGTTGCCTCATTATTCGGATCGGTTCCAGAAACTTTGCCGTTGGCAACAATCAGGTTTTTTAGAGTGACATTAGTCGAACCTCCTGTGCGGATTACCCGCGAAGCATTGTTGCCGCTGATTGTTACACCGGGTGCAGCAGCGCCGTCAATGGTAATGTTTTTGCCAGCGGGAATATCGAGTTGACCGCTGGTGAGGGTAATGGTTTGGGCGCCTAAACCTGGAGCGAAGGTAATTGTATCGCCGGCAACAGCGGTGGCGATCGCAGCTCTTAATGAACCGGGCCCGCTATCGCTATTGTTGGCTACTACGATCGTAGCTAAATCACCTCGGTAACTAGCCATAGCCTCTGGCTGCAAGGCTAAGGGAGATTCAATTTTACCCCTAGCAAATTCTAAATTCCAGTCGCCGCCGCTGCCGGTTGTGTTGGTCGATGCCGCAACGTCAGCCCCGGTTAATTGGCTGAATCGAGCGGCGAAATTAGCACCTGTACCGCCTGCTACATCGCAGCCGTACAGCATGATGTCTGCTTGTGGGGCTAGTAAAGTTTGCCACTTTTGCAACTGGCTTTTGTATTGCTCTATGTTATCTGAACCCAGAGCGGTATTGCCTAATTGTAGGCTGCCAGAACTGCCGTGAGAAATAATGTGAACCGAGTCTATCGCCCCGTTAGTAGAGGCATATTTTTCCATCTCCGAGGTGATTTGTTCGATGCCGTTTTTGGTGCTGTCGAGTATTACTACCTGCTGTCCGGGCAGCACTCCCGCTGTAAGTGACTCGTAATCTTCCACGCCGGAGTCAATGAAGACTAAGGAGCGCAGTGGCCGTTTTTCAAAAGAAGATTGCGAGTTAACTTGAGTGAATGTAGAACTCATTTTGGAGACTCCATTAAGGGCATTATT
>NZ_JAUBQR010000218.1:0-11392 GCF_036701385.1 Microcoleus sp. Pol12B4
GCTGTAATTGTGGCGGTTCGCCAAGGTTTGGATATTCAAACTCGCTGGGCGGTGTTAATTTGTTTTGTGGGTTGGCCATTGATCCAAATTGCGATCGGCTTTGTGAAAGTAATTGAACAGTTGCTTTCACGATGGCTTTAATTCATCAATACGGAAGCAAAATACTAACCTCGCTTCCCTCTCCGGGTTCCGACTTGCAAATTAACTTTCCTCCATGCTGTTCTACCACAATTTGATAACTAATAGACAATCCCAAACCAGTCCCCTTACCTATCGGTTTAGTAGTAAAAAACGGATCGAATATTTTACCCAGCACTTCCGAATTCATACCCACACCATTATCAACAATGCGAATCGCTACTTGATTTCCTTCCGCGACTTCAGTGCAAATCTGAATCGTTGGAGTCTGTGTCGAGTTAACTTCACTCCCTCTTTGGCGACAAAAAGCATCAATCGCATTGGTCAGTACATTCATAAATACCTGATTAATTTCTCCCGGATAGCAGTTGACTAAAGGCAAATTGCCGTACTCCTTAATAACTTGAATATTAATTAATTTGTG
This sequence comes from Microcoleus sp. Pol12B4, assembly GCF_036701385.1. Classification (NCBI taxonomy): domain Bacteria; kingdom Bacillati; phylum Cyanobacteriota; class Cyanophyceae; order Oscillatoriales; family Microcoleaceae; genus Microcoleus; species Microcoleus sp. Pol12B4. The sequence continues at coordinate 563 of NZ_JAUBQR010000218.1, forward strand.
ATCCAAAATCATCAACGTGCTGTCGATACCTTCGTGGAGATTAACCCATTTTCTATCTGATTCATCTAGCCGAGAAAAGTTTCGCAGCGACAGCACAATATCGCGAACTCTCGCAGCGCCCACTCTCATTGAATCTATCATTTGAGTGAAATCATTCATTAAAAATTCTAAATCTATTTGCTCTGTTTCATTTACTATCTCTTGCACTGGATTTGGGTAATTATTTTGGTATAAATGTAGTAAGTTTAGTAAGTTTTCAGCGTATTCGTTGGTGTAATATAAATTTCCATAAATAAAGTTAATCGGGTTATTAATTTCGTGAGCAATTCCCCCGACCACTTGCCCTAAACTGGACATTTTTTCACTTTGAATTAGCTGCAATTGAGTGTGGCGGAGTTCTTCCAGTGCAGTATGCAAATTCTCAGTTCTTTCGGCTACTCGCGTTTCCAGAATAGTATAAAAACGGGCATTTTCTAAAGAAATAGCTGCTTGTGCAGACAAAATTCCCAAAATTTCAAGCCTGTCGCTAGTAAAAGCACCTTTTGTTAAATTATTTTCTAAGTAAAAAATTCCCGTAAGGTTGCCTTGATGGATAATTGGCAATACCAGGATAGATAGGGGTTGATTGGTGGCAATATAAGGGTCAAATTGAAATTGCTCGGCTCGGCTAGCATCATCTAAAACCAAGTATTTTTGGGTTCTTTCTACATAATTAATCAAGGAAATTGGGAGGAGATCGGATTCGGCCATCGGGATAGATTGTAACAAGGTTACATCATTAAACTGACATGTAAGTCCAGCTTCTATGAAGAATTGATTACCTGTCTTGGCAAGAAATAATACTTTTTGAGCGCCTGCATTTTCCTTCACAAGCTGTACGAGTTTCTCTAGCAAACGGCTGAGGATAATTTCGCTCGAAACAGCTTGAGATGCTTTGACAACCGTTGGTAAATCCAGCATCAAGCTATTGTCAACAGTAGTCGTAGCAGTCATGATATCAACATTTTTAGATATTGCTTCTTGATTGCGATCGACTAAATAATGATAACGGGATTCTAAGTATTTAACTTTTGCTATAGCTCCCCAGCGGATGTAGGCATAATAAGCTTTCGTCAGATAAGCTCGAGCAATTATCTCTTTATCCAAAGATTGATAAAACTCTCCAGCTAATTCATAAGCTAATGCTTCTTCTTGGATGTAACCGTTAGCAGCCGCTCCTTTAATAGCTAAGTCATAATAATCCATGGCTGCAAGTTTATCGCTGAAAAGTCGAGCTTTCTCAGCTTCAACTAACTCGTACTTGTGCTGATAATTCATGGGTGCATGGCAGGCCCACTTTTTCATAATTTGCTGATTAGAGTTAACAATAGCTAGGTATGCTTCTTGATTGTCACTGTCAGGATAGTGAGCGAGGAGGGCCAGCGAATAGTAGAAATTGTGTACCCCAACAGTGATTAAGCCGATCGCCCCATCTGCGTATTCTGCCGCTAGTTTACCGCTGCCAACAGCCGCACCATAATCTTTAAATAAATAAAGCAGCATCAATTTAGCAACATAAGCTGCAAACAGCGACATTCGATTATTTTCTTTCCGCCAACGCGACATCACAGCAGGTTCATCCAACCTGTTGCTAACTAATCGTACTTGCTCTGCTGTTTTGCTTCTTAAGCTTGAAGAAATTACTTGCCAAATTTGAGCATAACCTATGGCAAATTCGTGTTTGTTTTTTAGCAAAAAATCCATATAAATTGTTTGTTTTTCTTCGACATATTCTAGCGGTTCTCCCACCAAAAATAAATTTGTGATATAGTGCTTACAATTATAAATTGCCCACTCTAAGTCGCCAGTTTCCAAACCAACATTCATTCCTTCTATAAATGAAGCAAGTGTATTCTTTGTAGACTCTTTCCAGAGTCTGATATGAGCATTAAACATTACATAAACCTTAGCTTTCTGTCGGCTAGCATTAAATTGTTCTAGCAGCTTTAAAGCGATTAGTCCAGCGTAGTAGCCAGCTTCGATGTCGCCTTCGGTTCCGCACAGGATCATTCCATAAAGAGTATAGGGAAAAGTAGCTAAGGCTGAATGACCGCGATCGATACAAAGATTGACCATAGTCAAGACGAGTGAGGACACAATTTCTGGTTTGGCAATATAAGCAGGAGGATAGAGGGCTGTCAGGATTTCCATAGCTGCCAGTTGATAAGGATCTGTCATAACTGGCAGGTTGCCTAATTCCTCAATTCGCGGCAATTTAGGCACTGCAATGGTTTCGTTATCTAATAAATTTATTCCTAGCATTTCCAGCACTTCTAAACCTGTTTCAACAGCTTTTATCATCTGGCTTTGAGCCTGATAAAAGAGAATCTTTAGCTGATACACTTTCACTATGTCAAGCTGGTTTTTAGCCGATCGCAAAACCACTTCCGCCAAATTTTCTGCTTGCTGGAAGTTAGTGTTTAAATATTCCGCTTCCAGCGTCTCTACATACAACCGCAGCGTCATGCTATAGTTGCAGTCCCAGCTATCAGGTGCTAATAACGACATTCCCACATTCAAATACTTAACAGCGGGTTCGTAAGCGTTAGCTGCTTTTGCCTTATGTCCAGCAATTAAATTTAATCCGGCTAATTCATCTTTTTCTGATTGCAGACTGAGACAATCAATTCCTACATTCAACTGGTTGATAATATCAAAAATTTTCTCTTCTACTTTATCAAATGGCGTATTTTCAAGTAGCAATTTACCTATGCTAAGATGAGTAGCTTTCTTTTCATCCTCAGGAATCAGCGAATATGCAGCTTGCTGGACGCGATCGTGCAAAAAATTATAGCTGATTCGCGAAGAATCGAAAGTTAAATTAGCTCCTGCTTCTCCATCTAAAAACAAAGGAATGAGGTAACTCTCATTCAAGGGAAGTATTAACCCGGCTTGCAAAGCATCCCAGAGTTCAGTCGCAGTGACTGAGGGAGATTTTGCGTTGACAGTAGAGAGAACATCTAAAGTAAATTTGTCCCCAACACAAGCGGCTAATTTCAAAACTTGTTGTGTAGTCTCTGGCAATTGTTGAATCCGACTAACTACCAGTTCAACTACACTCTTATCTGTGATGCCAATAGCGTGAATTTCCTCAATGTTCCACTGCCACTCCCCTCTTCTTCCGGGAGACAGCAGCCGGGTAAAATCAAATCTCAAAAGTTTTTCTTGATAAAGAGTGTTGAGCAATTGCGTCAAGAAAAAAGGATTCCCACCAGTCTTATTCCAAATTAACTCTGCTAAAGGTTGAATTCTTTCTGAGTCATTCAATGTCTCAGCAATTAAGTCAGTTACCTGGGCTAAAGAAAGAGGTTCCAGCACTAAATTCTTGAGAAGAATACCCGTTTTTTGAAGGTACTCTACTGTTTGCATTAAAGGATGTGTAGATCTAACTTCATGGTCTCGATAGGCTCCAATTAATAGTAAATATTTGCTATCGGGGTCAGTCGCTAGCAATTCCATTAATTTCAAGGTCGCTGAATCTGACCACTGCAAGTCATCGATAAATATGACTAATGGATGCTCTTTTTGCGCGAATACGTGGATAAATTCTTTGAATAGCCTGTTAAATCGGTTTTGTGATTCTGTGGGGGCAAGTTCCGCAACTGCAGGCTGTTTGCCAATTACCAATTCTAGTTCGGGAATTACGTCAATAATTACTTGTCCGGCATCGCCTAGTGCTGCTAAAAGTTGATGTTGCCAATCTTGTAATTTTTCGTTATTTTCGGCAAGTAACTGCTGGATCAAAGATTGAAAAGCTTGAATTAAAGATGCGTAAGGTATATTCCGCTTGAATTGGTCAAATTTACCCGAAATAAAATAACCCCGCTGTCTGGTGATGGGTTTTTGGATTTCGCTAACTACGGCCGATTTGCCTATACCTGCATAACCAGAAACTAGAATCACTTCAATTTGGGAAGGGGAATAATTTTCCTCGCAAGGATTAGCTACACGTTCAAATGCTGCCAATAGTTCGCTGACTTGTGTTTCCCGACCGTACAATTTTTGAGGAATCAACAACTGACTCAATATATCTAAGTTGCCCGGCGTAAAATCGACTATCTTTCCTGTAGTTTCTAATTGATCCAAACAAATTTCTAAATCTGCTAACAAGCCGCCTGCTGTTTGATATCTATCTTCGGCATTTTTTGCCATTAATTTCTTCACAATTTGTGAGATAGCTGGTGGAATGTCGGGATTAATTTGATGGGCTGAAATTGCTTTAGAGGCTATGTGACTGTAAACTATTTCTAAGGGGTCGTTACTCATAAATGGTAATTGACCTGTCAGCATTTCATATAAGGTAATCCCGAGAGAATAAAAGTCGGTGCGGTAGTCGAGGGTGCGGTTCATTCTCCCGGTTTGTTCGGGAGACATATAAGCAAAAGTACCGATTATCGAGTTAATATTATTAATTTGGGGATTTTCTTTGGACAATCGTGAAGCAATCCCGAAATCTGTCAGTTTAATAATTTCTGTTTGGCTGTTGATGATGATATTGCTCGGCTTAATATCTTTGTGAATAATTTTTTGAAGGTGTAGATAGTCTAAGGTTTTTATGAGTTGGATGCCAAACCTCAAACAGGTGATGACTTCGAGCTTTTGCCGGGACATCAGGCGATCTAGAGATTCGCCATTCAAGTCTTCTAAAAGCAAGCCGAGACGGTTATCAAAGGTTTCTAGGCTAATGACTTTAACTAGGCCCGGATGGTCTAAATGTTGACGAATGCGATACTCGTGCTTGATCCGGGTAATTGCATCGAGGGTGGGGTATTCAGCTTTCAGGATTTTGAGTACAGTTGTCTCCTGCTGGGTGGGGATTTTTCCTCGATAAATAATCGTTTCGATACCTTCGTGGAGAGTAGAGTGGATTTGGTATTGCGAGAGAAATTGCATGGAGCTCTCCTCAGAGTTGAAAATATATCTGATTCTAGTCGCTGTTCGCTGTTGACTGTTGGCTGTTGGCTGACGGCACGACCACCCTCAACCGTCAAAAGTCTTGACATGGCAACTGTTATATGCTTAATTCAACCATGTACTTAGGTCAACAAAAATCAAGCTTTATTTACTCGAACAAGAAGATAATTTATAGATAAAATGATAGTATTCATGGAATAAAGCCATTTTGCTACTATTATTCTCAATTAATATCCGATCGACAGCGGACGGCAACCACACCCCTACTATTCGGCTCTCCCCACTGTCTCTACCCCTTTAGCAAGATACATTGTTAGAGAAGGAAATACACAAAAATTTACATCTATAATTTGTGTAGTGTTCCAAATCGCTCCTCACCAGCAGCGATACAGCCCTCGCCAAGACAGTAGGATAGAAAAAATATGTTTGAACGCTTTACAGAACAAGCCATTAAAGCAATCATGCTCGCCCAAGAGGAAGCGCGGCGCCTCGGTCACAATTTTGTAGGCACCGAGCAAATTCTTCTGGGACTCGTCGGCGAAGGCACTGGCATCGCTGCAAAAGTATTACTGGATATGGGCCTCAACTTGAAAGAGGCACGCAATGAAATCGAAAATATCATCGGTAGAGGTTCTGGGTTCCTCCCGCCTGAAATTCCTTTTACCCCCCGCGTCAAGCGGATTTTTGAGACGGCGCTCAACGAAGCGCGGCAGTTAGGCCACAATTACATCGGCACCGAGCACATCCTGCTAGGGCTGATTCAGGACGATGAAGGGGTGGCGGCGAAGGTGCTGCAAAACTTAGGGATCGATCGCCAGAGAGTCCGCACGCAGGTAATTCGTGCCGTGGGAGAAGTCGCGGCGGTACCCGGAGGTAGGGGGGAGAGCGGCGATCGCAAAACCCCGACTTTAGAAGAATTCGGCACAAACCTGACCAAGTTAGCTGCAGCCGGCAAACTAGATCCCGTGGTGGGCCGCGAAAATGAAATTGAGCGCGTAATCCAAGTTCTCGGCCGCCGCACGAAGAACAATCCAGTGTTAGTAGGCGAACCGGGAGTCGGCAAAACAGCCCTCGCCGAAGGCCTAGCCCAGCGGATTGTTAATAGAAACGTCCCGGAAATTTTAGAAGACAAACAAGTAATCAGCCTCGATATGGGTTCGCTGATTGCTGGTACAAAGTTCCGCGGCGAATTTGAGGAACGCCTGACGAAAATCATGGCCGAAATTCGCGCTGCAGGCAACATCATTCTGGTAATTGATGAAATTCACACCTTAGTTGGTGCAGGCGCAATTCAAGGCAGCATGGACGCCTCCAATATGCTCAAACCCGCCCTTGCTAGAGGCGAATTGCAGTGTGTCGGCGCCACTACCTTGGACGAATATCGCAAGCACATCGAGCGCGACGCTGCCTTAGAACGCCGCTTCCAACCGATCAAAGTCGGTGAACCGAGTGTGGCTGAAACAATAGAAATATTGTACGGGTTGCGATCGGCTTACGAACAGCATCACAGACTGACAATTTCCGACGCAGCTTTAGAAGCAGCGGCTACACTGTCAGACAGATACATTAACGATCGGTTTTTGCCAGACAAGGCGATCGACTTAATTGACGAAGCAGGTTCCCGCGTCCGCGTGATGAATTCACAAACCCCGCCTGAAGTTAAAGAGCTCAAAAAGCAACTGCCGGCAGTAACAAAAGAAAAAGATGCAGCAGTGCGCGAGCAAGATTTCGACAAAGCTGGAAAATTGCGTGATCGCGAATTAGAAATTGAAGCCGAAATCGCCGAAGCTACGATCAACAAAAGCCAACTCAAAACTTCTCCCATCGTCACCGAAGAAGACATCGCCCACATCGTGGCTAATTGGACGGGAGTACCAGTCAGCAAGCTGACAGAATCCGAATCGGAATTGCTGCTGCACATGGAAGACACGCTGCACCAGCGCTTGATCGGTCAAGAAGAAGCTGTCACCGCAGTTTCTCGGGCCATCCGCCGCGCGCGGGTAGGCTTGAAAAATCCGAATCGCCCGATCGCCAGTTTCATCTTTTCCGGCCCCACAGGCGTCGGCAAAACGGAACTTACAAAAGCCCTGGCAACTTATTTCTTCGGTTCCGAAGAAGCCATGATTCGGTTAGATATGTCCGAATTCATGGAACGCCACACGGTTTCCAAACTCATCGGTTCGCCTCCGGGTTACGTCGGCTACGATGAAGGTGGCCAACTAACAGAAGCAGTCCGGCGCCGTCCTTACACAGTCATCTTGTTCGACGAAATCGAAAAAGCTCACCCAGATGTCTTCAACATGATGCTGCAAATCTTGGAAGACGGCCGCTTGACCGATGCTAAAGGTCGGACAGTAGACTTTAAGAATACACTACTGATCATGACCTCAAACATCGGTTCGCGAGTGATTGAAAAAGGTGGTGGCGGTCTCGGTTTCGAGTTTACTGAAAGTGCCGCAGACGCGCAGTACAACCGCGTTCGCAGCTTGGTAAACGAAGAACTGAAACAGTTTTTCCGTCCCGAATTTATCAACCGCTTGGATGAGATTATCGTCTTCCGCCAGTTGAACAGGGAAGAAGTCAAGCAGATTGCGGACATCATGTTGCAGCAAGTCTTCAGCCGCTTAACCGAACAGGGTATTACTTTGTCGGTGACAGATCGGTTCAAGGACTTGTTAGTTACAGAAGGCTACAATCCCAGCTACGGTGCTCGACCTTTGCGCCGCGCAATCATGCGGTTGTTGGAAGATGTACTGGCTGAGGAAATGCTGTCTGGGAAGCTGAAAGACGGTCAAAAGGCGATCGTTGATGTGGATGAAAACAATCAGGTTAAGGTAGTTCCCGATGGTCCATCTGAGCCGAAATTGCCCGAATTCGCATTAAGCCATTAATGCACTCTACCAACGGATAAATACTGTTGATTAAAAACCCGGTTTCTCGGAGAAACCGGGTTTTTAATTAAAAAGTACCCGTAAAAAAAAGCAACTTATCGATGAATCTAATCCCACGATTGCAATTGCACAACCCCATGCTGCACCAAAGCAGAAATGCGATCGCGCCGCGTTTCAAAAGTAGCAGCAATCCAGATAAACGCAATGCCAAAAGCCAAACCAATCGCCCATTTAATCAGCGGATAATCAAATATCAAAACCACCAACTGATAGAAAACATTGATTAAAAAAATTCCCGTTCCCACAAACAAAAACGCCCGAACTCGCAGCGCCAAACCCTCTGCAATAGCCACCAAACTAAAAGCTGCGGCAACTAAACCGTGGCTTTGCTGAGTAAAAAGAGGCATCCCGCAAATCAGCGCAGTTGCGAGCATTCGCAGAGTGTGGCGTAACGGTTTTTCTGCTGGTAATTTGAGAGTGCGATCGAACAGAGTAATGTAAAGTAAAGAAAGTCCTAAAGGAGTAACATAAAACTCTGGCTGAGTCAATCCTATTTGCCAGAACCACCGCAGCATTATCCAGTCCATTATCGCCACACTCACATAGGTAAAACGGACTTCCTCCCTTTCCCAAGCCAGGAAAAAATAGAAGGTAGCAGCTATCAGCAAGCTAATCGGATAAAACTTAGCGGGACTTTCCAAAATAGTAACTATTGGAACCAGCGAAGCAATTACCTGCCAAGGTTTTTTTGACCAACCCCAGTTGTCCCAAGGCAAAATGTAAATGAAATAAGCTAATAGAGAAGCGAAGGCAACTTTCCAAGGCCCCAGCGGCCCGGAAATATACTTAACTAAAGGTGTATTGATCCAGTAAAGCCGGATGCCAAAGGCTTCTAGCCAACCTAAGTAAATCCAAATTTCTGCCCATTGGCGATCGAGATTATTTCGCCCTTGCAAGAAAGCATATTGAACTAATAAAGCACCAGTGACTAATCCTAAACTTAAGGCGGATTTAATATCATCGGCAGAAGCTGAAATCAGCAGCCAACTGCTCAAAACCCAGTGCAGGTGAGCAAATATTTTTAACTCTGCATTAGTTAAATGTAAATAATTGCTGAGCCAAGGAGATAAAATGCGATAGATATATGTTAAAGTTGTGCCGAGAGTGGCCAGGACAATTAAGCCATCTCCAAAAGCTCCTCCTGGTGTTTGAAAAAGTTGATATAGTAGCGATTCGTAAGCAGCAACGGACACGCCAATTAATCCTAAATAAACCAAAGGTTTGAATTCTGGCTCCCGCCTACCAATGCCGATCGCAATTAAAGACGCCCCCAACACAGTTAAACCAGTCCAATTCGTCAAAGTGTGCGATCGGAAAGTTAAACCCAATACCCCGTAAACCAAAGGTATAAAATGAATGCTAGGTAAATTTGTTCGATCGGGGTGGCGGTGCCGCCACCAATCCCCCAACAATTGAGTAAACAATCCGAGAGCGATATTAGCAACTGCCAAATTAATCGTAGTGCGATCGACAAAACTCAAACCCACTGCTGTCAACAACTCCAAACTCCAAGCCAAAGCATAAATTACCAGAGGGGAAAATTGGCGTAAAATTCGGAAAATAATCGCAGCCATTATCACCAAAATAGCAGCCAAAACTTCAGTAGAGGGCGGAAAACTCAAGGTACTGCCTGCGTAGAGTTCATAGGAATAAAAAGTAATAGTTGTTAACAGTAAGCTTGCGAGTAACATTGCCCACCCATCTAAAGCTCGCTCGTAAATTTCAGCTAATGGAGAAGGGTCAGGCAAACGGCTGGAAAAACGAACTATCATGCTGCGAAGTAACCAGAGAGACAAAACAGCGGTCGCCCCGGCAATTGCCCAATCCCAACCCGACACAAAACCTAATCGATCGATCGCCGCAGCTACGAAACTCAAGCCAAATCCCACTCCAATCGCAGCCGCTGGGATCTCGACTAAATAGTAAGTATTGACCAACATTAATCCGGCGGCAAAGCCAAAACCAATTAACCGATATCCCGGAAAAATAAAAATTAGAACTTGTGCAAATATTAAGGCGATCGTACTAAAGGTACTGGCAACTCGTTTGTGAGGAACCTCAGTATATTTAGCAACAGCAGTCAAAGCCAAAGGAGTCGCCAGCCAGAGCAAACTCCACTGAGGGCGATGAGTGGCAGTACCCGCAATTAAATAATTTTGCAACAAGACAAAGCTAAATCCTGCTAATACTAAGCCTAGATACCAGGAACTTTGGAACCATGCAGGATGCCAGTGAAAAAAGGCAGAACTTTCTCGGTAATTGCGCGTTTTCATCCAGACATAAAATGCCCATTCACCCGCCATGAATATTAATAATATTGCTGACCAAATATTGGGTGTCAGGTCTGGTAAAAACAAGTCAATTCCCGAAGCGATCGCGCATAAACCAATAAGGTGATTTATGGTAATTAAAATTGCCGGATTTCTCGGTTTGTCAGCCGCAGAAGCCGACATCGAGACTCGCCGGGAATTATCTGGAATTACGTATTTCCAAGCAATCCAACCTAGAATTAAAGTAGAGACGAATAAATTGAGCGATCGCCAGAACGGATTGACAAAACTAATAATAGTTAAAGCACTCCCCAAACCGAGAGCAAGATTTTCGCCAAAACTGGCAAGTTGAAACTTTCGCTTGCGGTAGAGCCACTGCGCTGCACTTACCATTAAAATTAAATAAGGCAACAGCAGAACACCCCAAAAAGCCCAAGGAGTTTCCTGAGAGTTTGTAAGCTGAGTTAAAAAGGCCACAACTTGTGTTTTAATCCCTAAAGGAAGCACTCGCCAAAACAGCCAAATACTCTGAAGTCCCACCGCCTCAAGCATTAGCAAATCAAACTCTTGCCCAAACCGCACTAAACGGTTATAAAAAAACCAAACAGCCAATCCGCTAACTGCGATCGCCTGTAGCGGAATGTCGCGAAAACAAA
>NZ_JAUBQR010000420.1:0-1816 GCF_036701385.1 Microcoleus sp. Pol12B4
GCTTAACCCATAATCTATGTATAGATATACACCGAGAACGTCGCCGGAAAGCAATGCAGATGGAGGATATTGAAGAAGTAGCTGCTACAGGAAGCTCAGCAGTTATTTCTGGTTTGAACTCTCCTCAAGAAGCACTTCTACATCATGAGTTGGGACAGTACATTCGCCGCGCTATTGATACTCTTACTTCTCGATTACGCAATCCGTTTATCCTGCGTTACTGCCACCAGATGCGTTGCTGAATCAAGGTATGATAAACTTATAGTGTCATCGCAGACAAGCGAAAATGATTTCTTTGATTTTGATACGGAACTGGAACATCTGCAAATTTTAGATAGTGAATTAGTAACTGAATTGAATATTTTAGCATTTATTCAGATTTAGAATAACAAAGACTTTTTCGTTTTAGGCGAGCCAAATAATGTCTTAATCTTGTATTTTCACCCTCAACTCTTATCATATATGTTTTGCTAACAATCTGATATCCATCGGGAATAAATTTATGGTAACTTTCCACCCATATGTTACCTAAAAATGGCATTTCCATTTATTAACAATCTCGCATAGTGGTTCAAAGGTTTTGGCACTATGGTCGCCTAAAACCCATCCTAGAATACCTGGTTTAAAATGGTCTACTGCTGTCCATAACCAGGTTTTATTTTTTTTGAGCCAACAAATGTTTCTAATTCATCTAATTCTCCCACTTGTGGAGTTATTTCTGCCTCATAAAAATCTGGCAAGAGTTTTCCTACTTGTTTGACCCAATTAATGATGGTCGTATGATGCACATTTTTGACTCTCCCAATTGCTCGAAAACCCCGACCATTGACATACATTTTGAGACACTCACGTTTCACATCTTCAGAATAACCTTTATGAGGTTAATAGCCCTCTATAAATTGTCTGCCACAACCGAAACAAATATAATTCTGTTTACCTTTTTTATGACCATTTTTATTAACATGAGTTGACTGACATTCAGGACATTGCATAAGCTCTGCGTTTTGTGAAGTTTTATTTTTTGGCGCTCGCACTCTCAAATCATCATACCCTAATTCACCAACGCCGATTTGCGTAAGTAGGGACACCGCCCCGTGCCCATTGGTGTCAACTTAACGTCAAACCCAGTCACAGAATGCTGTTTGACTATTAAGCCTAGATCCCCCCTAGCCCCCCTTAACAAGGGGGGGACAGGAGTCTTCTTAAAGTCCCTCTTCTTAAGGGGGATTTAGGGGGATCTAGACTCAGGTAAAAACGAGATTTATCAAAAGTTTTAGCCTTAAGTTTACACTAATGGGCACGGTGCCGTGTCCCTACTGAAAAAAAACCGCCGACAAAACTGTCAGAGGTGAGTTGTGGTTGAGGTCAAACTCTAGAATATTGAAATTAACAGAGGTGATGAGTGCGATCGCGCGCTTGAAGAGAAATGTATCGAAATAGAAACGCGATCGCAAATTTTTTTTTCTACCCTCCGATAACTCCACACGTCCCGATTGTTTCCCAACTACGCTTCAACTATCAGAGTAATGTTGTCAAGTCTCACGACGCGAACAACTTCACCGGGTTGCAAAGTTATTTCTCGAACGCATTTTGCAGGCCACCAACTGCTTTGAAATCGCACACTGCCGGACTGATTTGGTTTAATTTCTTCTTCAACGATCGCTCTTTCTAAATGGCTGACAGTCATGATTACTTTCTCCTGATTCTAGTTGGGCTGGAACCTTGGGGTGCTATAAACTTACAGCGGATTCCGCTGTAATGAGGTACAATAAAATATCATTGTTGTAGTCAAACCTAATGAAAGCGTATTCTCTCG
>NZ_JAUBQR010000219.1:0-11258 GCF_036701385.1 Microcoleus sp. Pol12B4
AAACCGGGCGCCCATCCGCTAGCTAAAGCTGCTGCAGAAAAGATGCCAAGCAACAGCGATTGTCGCAGCATCCGGTTTATGCCAAATTTAGAGGTGTTTAGTGAGGTGTTCATGGTCGTCGGTGATTGATTGCGTGTAGATAAAAATGACACAGCGCTTGGAGGCTCAATCTTTTTGAATAATGTGGTGGGTAAAAAGTTCCTGCCGTTGGTGACTATTTTGAATTCCAGCAGGATGATTTGGGAGTGGCTACGACGATCGACTTTTTAGCAACTTCGATAATTTCATTCATTATAACATCTGTGGGAAGTTGACAAAACCCTTACTTTAGACGGTAATTTTAATTACAGAGCGTTCTGGAATTGCCTCTCCCAATAATCCTAAAAGCATAAATATTAAATAATTCTAAAAATTCTTGACAAATTACTCGCATTATTTAGTCTAATCCAGGTACGCGCGAGCGAAGCTATCCCGAATGCGCGTGCCTTCGGTGAAGGGTAGGAAATCGCCTGCAAAGCAAGGTCAAAATTAACAGTAATCGCACTCATCAATTCCCGCGATAATTTATTTAATGTTAGGCTGTGGCTCATTTATCAATCGAGAAAATCCCCCGCTGGTTTGGCCGCTAACGCAGCCCGATCCGGAACAAAAATCCTGTTTTACTACCCGAAGATAGAGACAGCAGCAGGGAACTAGACATTAAAATCTTGTTATCAAAATGCGCGCTATCTGTTTTTGGCAGTCAACGCCCCGACCTTCGATTCCAGTTCTCGCTACCTCCTGTTTGGGGCTGTGAAAACTTGTCTGGGAGTTACCCAGAAACCTGGTTTTTCTACGCAATAAAATCGTTACAGCCACCAGCCAGAGCAGACAAACTCGGAAAGCTGGAATTTTTGGATGTCAGTTTTAGGGCCCTCTAGATCCCAGACAGCATATTTTGGCAAGCCTTATCGCAGCAATTTAACAATTATTAATTACCCATTGCCCATGAAAAGTCAAAAAGAAATTTGGCGAGTTATCCTCGCAGTAGCTATGAGTATTGTAGGCGTGCTGCACTTTGCAGTGCCGACACCTTTTATCCGAATCGTCCCGCCCCAGCTTCCTTACCCAGAAGCCTTGGTTTATATCAGCGGTTTTTTCGAGATTTTGGGTGGCATTGGGCTGTTAGTTCCTCCTGTCAGCAGGGCGGCCGCATGGGGATTAATTGCCTTGTTTATTGCCGTGTTTCCAGCTAATATCAATCAAGCCGTCAACAACATTCCGATAGAAGGGATTCCCCACAACCAATTACTGTATTGGTTCAGGCTGCCTTTTCAAGCTGTCTTCATTGCTTGGGCGTGGGTTTATACCCAACCAGACGAAGGTAAACCCCGGGCTTCTATAGTTCCAGATAGAACAGAAAATGCCCCATGAAGCAGTTCGACTACTCTTTGGATTTTAAGAACATCGACTTTCGACAGCACCCGGAACTTTATCGCGTAGGGAAAGGAGAACAGGGAGTGCTGTTGGTGGAACCCTACAAAGGAGAAATTCTGCTTTTCTGGAGATTTAAGACTCCTGAAATTGCCAGGGAATCCAGCAGCAAAATTTACTCCATGTTTTTAGAGTATCTCGATCGCGAAGATTTTGTGGGAGCCGACATGGCCCGCAAGTTCTTGCAGATGGGGTATACTCGATCGCGTCGCTACGCCAACCACAAAAGCGGTCGAAAATACCAGCAAAACCCTCAGAAGCTGAAGTCTGTTGCAGATCAAACCGCTGCTCGAAAAGATATTTTGCCGCTAGAAGCAGATTCGGTGAAAGCAGAATCCGCCGCCATTTTTCAAGAAAAATGGATGCTGGCCAAAATCAACGAGAAATATCTCGAGCTTTTAGCCAGACACCGGCAGATGTACGAATCTTATTTAGTCAACCCTGACGATTGACATACATTTACAAAAATTCAGGACTTACACTTTAGCCTTGTCGGCAGCAGTGTAGTTGTGCTTGCCTATCTGGACCGCACCTCTTGGCATGACCCTACTATTTACTCGTCATCTTCTTCTGTTTGCCACTGTCGCCAAATTTCAAAGGCATTAAAGCCCCTGTATTGCAGGTAATTCAAGACTTTGCCCTTGGTTTTCGGATCTGCTTTACCCCAAGTATCGATCTTGTATTTCCGCATGACTTTGGCTTTTAATTCGGCCAGTTTTTCTGCTTCGGAGTCCTGATTTTCGGCAATTTCTTCTTCCCAGACTTGCTCGAACAAATCGTTGGTAATTCCTTTTTGCAGGCACTTGCGCTTGATGGCCGACTTCCCGTATTTGCCTGCTGCAGAGGCGATCGAGTTTGCCACCAAGCGAGTGTCGGACTGATAGCCGCGGTCTTGAATTTGCGCGATCGCCTCCAATATTTCCTCATTGCCAAAACCTTTCTCTTGCCCCTTTTTGCGAAGTTCAGAGGCACTGTAGTCTTTGCGGGACAAGAGAAAATAGAAATAGTCAAGACAGCTCATCAGTTCAATCGAAGGGTGGCGCGCAAATACTCGTGTAGCGAATGCCAAATCCAGTCGCCTTGCTATCGGCTGACTGCATCACGATCGCCTCTATTCTTCTGTATCCTCCTCTTCATCATCCACATCCACATCCGGTCTGTCCACATCGATCTGAATCAAGCGAATATGCTTATATCCGAGCTTAATTTCAAACTCGTCTCCTGGCTTTAATCCCATTTCTTGGGTATAATTTGCCCCGATCACGATCGAACCATTCTTGTGAACGCTAGCTCGATAACTCGCTTCTCGCCCGCGTCCGTCTGCTTTCGACTTCTCTAGCTCAATGCCCTTAGCAGCTAACACTGCATCGTAAAACTCAGCCAGATTAATCCGGGTTTCTCCACTTTTGCTGACAGTGAAGTAGCCGCAAAGCTTTGCAAGTTCTCTGCGTGGCAAATCACTGCCTTTGATTTTTTGAAGCAGACCTTTTCCTGTTAAGGGTGCTGTAGCTGTTTCTGCCATTGACCGTACCTCGCTTATTGGACTTTACTTATATCAATTACAACACATTAGATTAACTTTGTTTCACTGTCAATACTAAGAATTCTGAATATTAAGATTCTGGATAAATTTCTGCATCCTCAAGACCGGGGGTGCAAGTAAGGATGCTCGAAGGGCGATCAATTTGCTGCTTGTGGCCCAAATCCTTGCGTAAGCCTCAGAGCGATCGCGCGGGGAATTATTGCCGCAAATTAAATGCTTTACTTTTTTACAGTAAAGTCTGTTCCCTGCATTCACCAATCCCCGATCAAGTCTGTGGTCAAGGTAAAAACAAGACAGCCATGAATCGAAATACCTAGAGCGCGGCCGCTGCAAATCTGGCGAAAGCATTTACCTGCCGCGGTTAACTTTTACCTCAACAAGGGGAGGCAGCACTTGTTCTCGATGCCGCTGCCAGCTACTTGCAAAACCAGTTTACAAAAAGAATCCAACTGTAGGCAAGCTCCAAACCCTTATGGAATAAGTCATTCCCAATTCTTCAATCTAAAATCTAAAATCTAAAATCTAAAATGGTATAAACCCTACTTTTTGGGCTGGAAATCCCTTCAAAACCCCAAATACCAACGAGCAATCTTCTATTAAGGTGTTGGGCATATAACTTCCACAGAACGCTGTCTGGGGAAGGCAATCCGGTAAAAATTGAAGGAATTTTCACATCTTCGTTGAACGGGTTTAAGCTAAAATCAGACTCAATGGGCGCTCCTGCAGAAACATCGGGCAGCCACTAAGAGGGAAATAGTTTTGATCGGGCGAGATTGCTTCGCGACTCTTAACACTTCGCCACGAATCAGTAGATATGTAGGGGGAACTCGGGAAAATCTTCCTCCTCCGGCCACAACCCAGAGAATTTGAGGTTATTTCCACAGGGGAATTGAAAAAGACCGAGTTAAATGCACAACTGCTTAAATGTTTGATGCACTACAAATTAGTAGCGGTTCCCGACATGGACTTTCGATGGAAATGTATTGGTTTCCACTCGTGGCCTGTAAACTGCCAGACTCTCAAAATTTATCCACCAACTGGAGGGGCGCGTCAAACTCACAGCCGCTTCCATAATTAATTATTGTGAAATATACCAACCGCACTGACGGTGAGGACGTTCCTAATTGTTGCAACTATGGCTTTTATTGTCTTGTGCCGAATGACGAATGCTCCTGCTGCCGAATCAGCCCGCCCAAAAACGCATACAAGCCACCGACTCCTGTCGTGGAGAGATCTAAATTTTAGACTCTTGTTCAAGCTTGCAGATTCATCTGTCCAGTAAATCTAAAATCTCAACTCCTTCGACTCCCGGCTCAAGCCGAAGTCGAAAACCTACAATCGACTGACGAATTCGGCGTTGCTGACTCACGGTATGAAAATAGATAAGTTGGAAATTCCGAAGATGTTCTGACGCGCTGGTTTCATTATTTTGCAGATTGAGTCGTTCATACCATAAATCAGCAACGCCACGAATTCTATATCAAACAGTCCCGGAGTTCCTCTCTCGACGAGAAACCCGGTTTCTTCCTAGATGCTTGGTTGCGCTGCTGCTTATTTTCGGTAAAAACCGACCTGATGAAGGTAAGTCCGAGATTCGATCGAGCAACATACTTTCGATCGCTTTTCCACCGACAGCCGATCGCGAATGGTCAGCAAAAACCTCACCCAGTTTGGAGCTAGGCCAAAAGGGTCTAAATTCGGCATTGCAGTGGGCGCTCGCTTTTAGTGGCGTTGTTGCAAATAATTTTGCGACAGGGGAGTCCGTACCGCCGGTAGTAACTCTTCAGGTTTCGTGCCTCGCTGGTGCGAGTAGCGCCACCCAAAAAAGCCAGCACTCAAAGCAACGGGCAATAAGCAAAGCATTAGGGCGACAGATTTTTTCAACCCCGGTTTTTTTAACGGTTTTTGAGTCGGTGCAGCGGCGCGAGTTGCTTGGATCGCCGAACACTCAGAATTAGGAATAGAGGACTCCGAAGCCGTCGGTGAGTTCGGTGAATTAGTAGCATCGACTGGATCGTTCTGGTGAACCCAATCCCTGCGATCTTTTAATTGGTCAGGAAAGTATTCCCAGACTTCCCCCTCAGAACTGTCTGACTCATGCGATCGATTGGCTGGCATTGGCGGGTATTGGGCGATCGCCGAGAGTGAAGGTGGCGCATTCCATTCTGTGCCTGCCAGAGCCGGCTGCGTTCCCGACGCGATTATTGGCATCCGAGACCCGGATGTCGCGCTGTGGGTTGGGCCACCGATCAGATAGCCGTCAAAGTCCGGGTGCTGGTAGAGAATGGGCAAAGCCCAGTATAGCTGGTGAGAACCGTAGGCAGAAATTAGCCCTGCTCTAGCCCGGCTCAGGCTCAGATCGACAGGATAGCCTTGATTGAGGTTGCGGTAAAACAACCGCGTCAGAGTTAGCGCTACATCATCGGGGATGCTTTCTGCCATTGCTAGCACCGCCGGAATGCCCCGCTTCACTAGAGCTTCGGTTAAGTTCCGTTCCGGGCTGTCGTCCGCGAGGTCTGAGGGGTCGCCGTAGGCGCCGCGGCAGGAATTGAACACGGCCATCTGAATACCGTTGTTAACCAGCAATCCAGCTAAGTCGTCGCCACTCAAGGTTTCGGTTAAGCCGGTGCGGCTGCTGACTAGGTAGAGTTCCCCACCTCTGGAACCTAAGTTGCTGTGACCTGCGTAGTGCAGGACTTGGTAGTGTCCTTGTTCTAGGGCTTGGGTAAGTTGTTCTCGATCGGGCTGTTCGAGAATAGTCAGTTGAATTTCCGGGGAATGGGGGCTGTTTTTGAGAGGATTAGCGGTGCGGTTTTGGAGTTCTTGTTGCAGGTGGAGCACTTCTCGCTTGAGCTGCAAGCTGTCTCGATCGCTCGGAGAGGCGATCGCCATTAAAATTTTTAGTGGCCCGCTACTAGGCACTATCCGGGTTTGTTTGAACAAACTTGTACCTGGTTGGTAGCGAGAAAACACGACATCGGTGCCGGTTGCCAAAGGGCGATCGCCGGCGTGCAGAACTTCCCACGGAAGTCGTGGCAAGCGCCGACCTTTGAGGCCGAGTCGCAGTTGCAGCACTTCTCGGCGGTGCTGGGCAATGCCTTGAGCACAAGTCCAGCTATCGCGCAAGTTTCCTTGAAACAGCCCGCTGTATAATTGTTGCCCCAGGGCTACTAAATTCGGCGCTGAGTTGTTTCCCGAACGGGAGAGGCCGCGACCAGCCAAATTGCTTCCCTGTACTACTTTTCCCTGGAGCAAGCCCACCAGCGGGTCGTTCATCAGTTGAGCAGACAGTGCAAGCCATTCGTTGATCGGCCAGCGGACTTGTTGTTCGGCTAAGGGTACACCGGGTGCAACCCTTTCTGTCCTGACTAGATATTCGTCGTCCCCAACAGGGGTGACTGAGAGTTGAAATTCCTGGCTCACCGATTTAGCGCCCTCCCGCCTTAATTCTGAATTTGCCTGCGTTTTTGCGGCTAGCAATAGCGATCGGCAACATATTTTTTACTCTTTCTATCAAAGTTTCTGAATTCGCTTCCCCCGATCGGGCGATCGCTGGGGTCATATATATTTGTTCAAACACTTTGAGGATATAAAAGTTGTACTTTAATAACAGTTTATTAGTTTTGATTGCCCTGTGGCTCGGTGAAAGCCGAATTTTCTCCAATCTTGCTATCTTTAACATTTTGCACCTCTACCGCAGACCCCTTTAGATTCGTCGTGAACTTGAGTTTCTCATTGCTGAGTAAAGTTAAATTGGAGGCACTTTACCAGGCGGATCTCTAGTTCTTATTAAAATTACTTCGGCTCTCGCCAACCGGTTTCAGGGCAATATCGCAGGGAAAGTTGAGTATTTTATTTTTTTTGGCGATCGGCCGATCGGTCTTTACCGCTTATCCTCTACCACCAGCCCCCCATGTGTAATCTGGATTTTGTGTCAATTAATTAATTGGTCAGCCCTGGGTTCTCATCCGTAAGCCCTCCGCCCTCATCCTTAAGACCTCAGTGGCGATCGGTAATCGATAGTGGACCATCGATAATTGCTAAAAAATCATTGCTAATTTACCGCTTTTATGATATACAAAACTTTTAATTTAACTCTCTTAATCTAGTTAACGTTAAGCAGCAAAAATAAACTTAAGTAGCCAAGAACTCTCAACAATACAATGGCAATCAAATTATTCCGGTACTCTCCAGCAACCATCATTTTTGACATCTAGAGGATTAAGCCTCATCATGCCGGTTTCTCGGAGAATTATTGGATTTGGTAGCCAAGCCTCTACAAAGCAAGTGGGTTTCGCCGCCTCGCCGTGGGCCATTCCCGCTCAAAATGCCGATCGAGCTTGCAACTGTCACCAAAAACGAATTCTGCGTCAATACTACTTTTTAGTAAAAGTTACAATCTGTCTTGAGATAGATATATTTTGGCAAAACTCTTAGTATCGATCCGAAAAAATTTTTTTTCTCAGTTCGCGAGATTTCCTCGAATCGAGAGAAAATTGTGCAACTAAAAATTAGAACAAATATTTGCCCGGCCTAATTATCTAAATTTCTAATTACTCATCGGGAACTAAAATTAGAAACGTGCAGTCGTTTAGTCAAGAGATTCAAATCCTTAAGTCAGGGAAGGATTTGTCAAAGTTGGGAGTGTTACAAAACTTCAATACACCCAGCCGTTATCGGAAAAAAAGCAAGGGTAAAATTGGGGGATACAAGTTTTGGGTAGTTATTTAGGAGTTGTCAGTTGCGAGTTTAAATTCAGCTAATTCACTGTAGAAATTACGTAGAAAATCTACAATCAGGGGCCCTTCGGCGCAGCTTACTGTAGAAATTACCGAGAACATCTCAAATGCTCGGCGCTTCGGCGCAGTAATTACAGTGTAGGTTGCGGATCAATTAATTTTGGTAGGCAATTGCAGAATATAAAACTCGCAACAGAGCGAAAAAAACCTTGCGGTTGAAGTGGCATCTATAAGAGTAAAGATGAGGAAACCAGCTCCTCTAGCAGGCGAAAGCATGAAGTTAAAAAAATTCTTCTGCAGCCTCCTGTTTGCTGATAAATTGATTCTAAGAAGCTTACCATTTTTTGGGAAATATCAACAATGGATGAACTAACGTTGGAAGAAGCGGGAAAACTTTTTCCCGATAAAGATGAAACAGAAATTCCTGAGATGACACAAATAGATCCCAAATTGTTTACTACACCGATCCCCCCCGGTGACGTGGTGGATTTAGGCAACAACAGCTCTCCAAATTCCGCTCCGGACTTAGCCAAGATAATTCAGGTAGCGCTCACGGAAAACACCGCCGACATTAACGCCTTATTTTCGGATCTGTCTAACGGTGCACCCGAAACAGGTGCTGCTGATGACAGCCAAATTGCGGAATCTAACGGCGTACTAGAAGAAGGTGTAGGCGACAAAGATGACAATGACTTAGATGATGGCAACGGCATAGATGATCGCCGCCGAACCGTCATCGGTAGCGATGATGATGACGTAATTGTCGCCACCGACAATACCGAGGAGATATTCGGCAAGAAAGGCAAGGACAAAATCATCGGAAAGCGTGACAAAAAAATTAAAATCAAGGCAGGTAAAGGTGACGACGATTGCGAGGGCAGCGATGAAGACGATGAAATAAAGGGCGATCGCGATAAAGACAACGTTAAGGGCGGCAAAGGCAACGACACCCTTAACGGCGGTAAAGATAACGATACCGTGATCGGCGGCGAAGGCAACGACGACTGCGAAGGCGATGACGGCGATGACTGGGTCCACGGCAAGGAAGGAAAGGATAAGGTTAAGGGCGGCGCCGGCAACGATAGCATCTACGGTGGCAAAGACGACGACGATTGCAAGGGCGACGAAGGCAACGATAACGTCCGGGGCGATCGAGGCAAGGACGATTGTGAGGGCGGCGACGGCAACGATACCGTTAACGGCGGTAAAGATAACGATACCGTGATGGGCGGTGGCGACAGCGACGTTTGCAGTGGCGACGACGGCGACGACAGCGTTAGCGGCGGCACCGGCAACGATACCGTGCTCGGCGGCGACGGCAACGACAACTGTGAAGGCGACGACGGCGACGACAGCGTGATGGGCGGTGCCGGCGACGACAGCGTGATGGGCGGTGCCGGCAACGATACCCTCGTTACTGGCGACGGCAATGACATGGCAGGCGGCGGCGACGGCGACGACAGCGTTAGCGGCGGCGGTGACGGCAACGATACGCTAATGGGCGGCGACGGCAACGATACGCTGATGGGCGGTACTGGCAACCATACCTGTGTCGGCGGTGCTGGAAATGACGTTTATGTCGTGAGTAACAGTACCTCTGGGGCAAGTGCAGTCATCACTGACTTCGAGGACGGCAGCGACAAGTTTCTGCTGTTTGGGGACTTGAACTTTAGCAGCTTGACCTTTATACAAGTCGGTGGCAATACCGAAATTCGGGTCAATAACTTCGCCTTGGCGCTATTGTTGAATGTCAACGCAACGCTGATCACGGCTGCCGACTTTTTGGGAGTTAATCCTCAAACTCCAACTCCAACTCCAACTCCAACTCCAACTCCGAACCCGATTTCTAACCCTCCGCGAGTGGAAGCTAATAAGATCCTGATTGCTGGTTCCAGCGGCGGCGAGCAAACTATTACTCCTGAGTTGTTGAGTTTTGTTGATGACCAGCAAGGTCCTGCCGGCACAATCTACACGGTAACCGAGCTGCCCGATGCTACAACCGGTCAACTATTCTTTAAGGGAGTCGCCGTAACAGAACCCGGTTTTACCTTCTCTCAAGCAGACATTAACTCAGGCTTGGTAAGTTTCAAAGCGAAACTAGGTTATAAGGGTGCGGCTGGTTTTGGTTTTAAAGTTAGCAACGGCAAAAGAGATCTCATCAACCAGCGTTTTAGCTTCACTGTCGAGGCAAATTTCTTTAATTTTGCTGGCACTACAGAACCTCAAGTTATTGTCGGTTCTGCGACGCTGGATAATGACATCGAAGGCAGCGATGGTGGCGATGACATTACAGGCGGTAATGCCAATGACACAATTAAAGGCGGCAAAGGCAAGGACACAATTAAAGGCGGCGATGATGGTGATAATATCGACGCTGGCGAGGATGATGACGATATCGAAGCTGGCGCCGGCAATGACACATTAAAAGCCGGCAAAGGCAACGACAAAGCCAAAGGCGGCGATGGCAATGACGATTTCGACGGCGGCGATGACGATGACGATCTCGACGGTGGCATCGGCGATGACACAGTAGTAGGCGGTGCTGGGAATGACCTATTAACAGGAAATGAGGGCAATGACACGATCGAAGGCGGTCTAGGAACCAATACTCTAATTGGTGGTGGTGGAAAGGATATCTTTCGTTACTTCATTTCCCGCCAAGAGGTTAAAACAGTTGTAGAAGCTGACTTTATTACTGACTTTAATGTCGATGACGATGTTTTAGAGTTCTCTAACGCAGCTTTTAGTCTCAACGCTTCTATCTTGACCAAAGTGGACATTACTGCTACTTCTACTGTTGGCTCGATCGGCAGCGGTAATTTCCTCGACTTCACCCTGGATACCACTGTTAACAGCATCACGACTTTGGAAGCGCGGTTTGCAGAGTTGGGCGGCAACCGAGACGTGCCTATTTTCTGTCAGTTTATAGATGCCGAGACAAACCGTGTGGTGCTGGTATATGGTGTTGGGGCGCGCTTTGAACTTGTGGCCAGTTTCTCGCTGGAGGTTCGGCTCACAGTCAATAACTTTGTCTTCACGGGCCCGCCACTAAATATTCCTGTCGGTACTGCTGGCCCTGACAATTTCAATTTCGGCACTTTTCCGGTTCCAGTTAATTTCAATGCTTTAGCAGGCGATGACAACATTGTCGGCAGCAATTTTAACGATACCATCAACGGTGGCGACGGCAACGATACCATCACCGGCGGGCTCGGTTTGGATGTCATAAGCGGTGGCAGTGGTGCGGATCTGTTTGTTTACAGGACTACTAAAGAAGGCGGCGATAAAATTTCCGACTTTACTGTTGGGGTAGACAAATTCGAGTTTAGCGCGAGCGCTTTCGGCAATTTGACTACAACTAACTTTGACGGTGTTAGCGGGGTTTCTCCTGACATTACTGGCAAAGAGTTAGTGATTTTCACAGGTGGCAGTTATGCCTCTTTAGAAGCTGCACAAGCTACAGCCGTAGGCAATTCTACAACTGCTGGTTTCTTCGCCTTTAC
>NZ_JAUBQR010000220.1:0-11244 GCF_036701385.1 Microcoleus sp. Pol12B4
GTCAACGAACGCGACGGTTTGGGAGATGATTTGGTGCCGGATTACTTGACAAGAATTCGTCAAGGCGAGTTTTACGGCTGGCCTTACGCTTATTTTAAGCCGAATTTGCTCGACCCGCGCCACGCCAGAAATGGCAATAGCGATCGACCTGATTTAGTGGCTAAAACACTAATGCCGGACGTGCTGTTTCAGGCGCACTCGGCCGCTTTGGGGCTTCAGTTTTACGACGGCAAAACGTTTCCCAAAAGATTTCTAAACGGGGCATTTGTGGCGTTTCGCGGCAGTTGGAATCGCAACGCTGGAACTGGTTATAAAATCGTCTTTGTACCTTTTAATGCGGCGAACGGACGCCCTCAAGGTTATTATGAGGATTTTCTGACTGGTTTTCTCACAGATCCATCGGGCCCGAAAACTTGGGGGAGGCCGGTTGGTTTGCTGGTTTTACCGGACGGGAGTTTGCTGTTTACTGAGGAAGCGAACAACCGGATTTATCGAGTGCAGTATCGCGGGTGACGATGGGGGGATTAATAAATTCTTCGCCAGCGTCTACTTTTTGTTGAATCCACAATGGATCTTCTTTTCTAATTTCACTATTCAATTTGAGATTCGCTGGGTTGGGGCGGCTTTTGTAGAGAGATGGTCTGCTGTTGGTTCTGATTGCAGCCTAAAACTCCCTCTACAAGTCTCGAATATATCAGAACGATCGACATTTTGCGATCGCGCTTTAAAATCCAGAACCGGGTTGTCTCAGAAACTCTGCTTCTTCGGGGGTTGTTTCGCGACCGAGAATTTCATTGCGGTGGGTAAATCTCCCAAAACGCTGGATTATTTCCAAATGCTGCTGCGCGTATTCAATGAGTGAATCGCTTTCAGGTTCACCGCTGAGTTGGCGAAATAGTTTGACAGATTTTTGCTGGTTTTCTAAGTTTTCGCTGTGTTGAAAAGGGAGATAAACAAATAATTTTTGTACAGTTAGCAATTCGCGATCGAATTTATTATTAACAGCGTATTCGGCGGTGGCTAAAGCTTTGCTGTCTGTGGCGAATGCTTGGGGCGTTCCCCGAAACATATTACGCGGAAATTGATCGAGCAGTAAAATTAATGCTAGGCAGTTTTGGGGGGAATCTTGCCATGAGTCAAGTTGACCGGAGGCGGCGAGTTCGTATTGCTGCATAAAGCGCGATCGCACTTCTGCATCAAAATCCGCATTTTTTTCAAACCATTTCTTTTGGACTTTGCCAAACTCTGGAGAGTGCGATCGACCAAACCAAAAATCTAAAACTTCATTCATTAGCAATCTAGTATGCGATTGATTGTTGATTAAAGCTTCTGTTTCTGTAGTTGCACAAAACGTGCTATCTGTGCAACTACAAACCGCAGCGATTAATGATTAGCAATGATGACTTAGGAACTTTTGTGATCCGGTGCTTAAATTTACGAACTAGCAAACAGTCTGTCCCAAGTTTTGCCTCCCACAACTCCGTCTACAGGAATATCCGCTTGTCGCTGAAATCTTTTCACTGCATTTTCGGTTGTCGGACCGAAAACGCCATCAATTACGATCGGGTGTGGGGACAAGCCCCGCGCGTTCAACAACTTTTGCAGTTTCTTCACATCGTGCCCTTTCGATCCGCATTTTAAAATCCTTTTATGGTGCCTCACTGCTGGTCGATGGCAATCATCAGTGTAGCAAACTGCGGAGCTGGCTGCATAGTTTGCTCTACTTGTGCCCGTCAAAACTAATAGGGCGAGAACTGCTAGTAAATAATAAAAAGTCTGTGATCCGGCCATACTTTCCCTGTTAATTTTTCAAGCGTTTTTTGCAAGTTGGACGATTGTTTGAGGGTGAGAAACCGGGTTTCTAGGATGGGGGCATCCTATCTCGATTCACCGGGTTTCTGGCAACAGTCAACCGACATTCTACAATATAAGTGGCTTTACTGCAAAATCTCCGATCGTGCAAGTTAAATTTTGTTGCTCTTTGGTAGCAGCAAAGGTAACAATTACTTCGCAGGCAACTGCAACTGTCAGGATTACCAAGTTTCGCGCCAGTGGGTAATCGCAAACGTCATCATTCGCCGCTGAAGGAACCCGATAGTGTTGGTTCCAAATTATTTCGGAGTAATCGGCAGCTAATCCGACGTGTACGCAGGGAAGGGAGACACTTGCACAGTAATCCTTGACTGCTTGCCGCCCGACACTGTTATCAAAAGTATCGATGACTGTGGCGCTGTTTGCCAGCAGCCGATCGGCATTTGCGGGCGTCAATTCTTTTGAGTGCGCGTCAATGCTGACTCCCAAAGCGCGATAGAGGTTGTTGGCGAGAATTTTGGCTTTGAATGCGCCGATGTCCGATCGATAATAGGGTTGAGTGGAAAGGTTGCGTTCCTCAATGCGATCGCGATCGATGACTTTTAACTGACAAAAGCCCGATCGCGCCAGACTTTCTGTAATATTCGCACCTAAAGCGCCCACCCCGCACACCGTTACCGGAAAATTTTTGATCTGCGACATCACTGCGGCACTTCTGTAAAGTTGTTCGTGAAAAAATATACTCATGGTAATCAAGAATTAACGATTTTCGACGACTCCAACCAATGAATGCAAGTCGAAGTCTTTGTCCAATCCGCTGAGACAAATCCCCGCACTCATAACTGTCAAGTCATTTTTGGCGATCGCAGAAGTGTGGTTTTCTCCCGTTCCGCTAGTCCATTCAACCAGCCAATAATTTTCGCGATCGAAAAAATCCCGCAATTCACCGCCGCCCATTTTCAACGCCCGCTGCAAGCGCTTTTCTTCCCGCACTTTCGGATCGAAATCTTTAATATTTCGGGACACCAATTCGTAAACAGTTCGCATTTCCGGCGTCATCCCTTTAAAGCGAACTTCTTGAGGCAAAATCAACTTTTTTAAAGCTGCTTTCAACTTCTCAGAGGGCAGCGGATCGGCGCGCCTGTCAATCTCTTCAAACCACAAACAATGACCGTCCCAGCGCGCAACAATCGGCTCAAAATGCGAACCTTCTGTTACTAAATGCACCGGTACCGGTTTCGCAACACCCGTGCGCTGTTTAGCATCAGATTCGTTAACAGGATAAGCCAGCCACGTTTGCCCTTGCAGCACGTAAGCCAAGTGCAAGCGAACGGGGAGGAGGAGTTGCAAATACTCGGCCACTTGCGGCAAACTCGGCTCCTCAATTACCGCCGCTATTTTTTCATTTACTGGCGCAAAAATAGCCCATCCTTCAAAGTTGCGTGGCTGCGGTAGAAAAGTATAAATCATTGAGCTAACTCTTATGCGTACGCTTCCCCCGGGCACGCCAGGAGCCAGGAATTGGGTATCGAGTAGGTGCGATTCTTGGGCAGCGAGTTGGCTGAGGATTTGGCGGATATCTGGCACTGAATTTACCTCCGTTATCTTACTTTTTGTTACAGAAGACACTTTTAATTTAAGAAAATATAAAGATTACTTAACACTATTGACAGGAATTAATCTTCTAATCTAATATTGAGCGAACCTCGCAAATTAACCTTGTAAATATCTTAAGTAAATATGCTGCAAAATCTCTTTTATAAGTGGGTTGTAGTCACAGCTTTGACACTTCCTCTTTTCGGCTCAGTCCAGGTAGCTAAAGCTCAAGACAGCTATGGAGCTACTGCTTATTCTCCGACTTCTGACGCTACTGGTATTAGTTGGGATCATGCTACAGAGAAAGAAGCACTAAATGCAGCAGTAGCCGTCTGCAATGAACAAAGCGGAGGTGCGAACGACTGCGAACCCCTGACATCTAATAGTAATAATTGTGGAGCGATCGCAGTAGGCAAAGGAGGAGCCGGTGCGGGCTGGGGTGAGGATAAAGCCGCAGCAGAAGCTCAAGCTCTCGCCGGTTGCAGTGAACTAGATGGTGGCAACTGTAAAGTCCAGCTTTCAGCTTGCAACAACTAATTAAAGTGATAAAAACTGGTCGGAGCAGTGTAGATTAGAGCTGGTAAAATAGTTTAGATAATAGTAACTTTAAGGTGCGCTGGGCGCACCTTACAGAATACAAATCGGCTATAAGTAGGGTGCACAATGTGCACCTTAGAGTTAATCTCCTACTTCGGAAGTAACTGCATCAGGTGGCAGCAAACTTTCTAATCTATCTTTAGACCAGTATTCAGTAGGGTAAGCAAGTGCAATAATATCAGAGAGTCGAATCAGCCACGTAACTTGTCCGTAAGCATCGATATTTTCCGCCTGTTCGTTAGGGGGAACTATCACCAAAAGTTCCGCAAACTCCCCGAACAAATTAATCGGGATGCCGCCGAAACTGCTATTATTTGTTTTAATCCAAACTTTGCTGCCTCGATCGAGAGCTTCTTGGAGTCGCTGGCAGAGCAAACTGGATTTTTTGACCTGGGATTTTTTGGCTTTCGACTTTTTTCCCATAGTTTTAAGAAGTTAAAGTAGTTGTATTGTGGGTTGCACAGTCCGTTAGACAGTGGGTTGAGATTGAGTGCGATCCTCTTCGAGGGCTTCGCTAACGCGGTTTGGTATTGAAACGGACAAAAGGAAAAAGGGCGATCGCCCCGTCGCTACCCCATTACTCTAGTCTATAAGAAAGTGCTGTACTGCGATCGTAATAACAATTTAATCGCAAAATCGGGAAATAACACCAGTTCAATAAAAATCTGACTCTAGCCCAGCTTCAAATCCTTATTTCATCAGTGATTCCCAATCTAAAATCTAAAATCTAAAATCTAAAATGGTATGACCTGCGGTGGCACTGTTACAAATTCAGTCAACGAGGCCCGTGTTTCTACTGTGTCCAAATGCAGTATAATCGGCGGAATCTTCCCCAATCGTTTAAGTAAAACAATGGACTGGCGAAACCTCCTTCATCCAAACCCGAAAGCTTCAACAAATCAACCAGCAGCGCCAGAAACTCGATTGTCTGTAGAATTTTTGCTCGGACTCTTTGCTGCGGGATGGACGGAACAGCAGGTGTTAGAAAAATATCCCACACTCACTTCGGAAAAGTTGCGCGCGGCTTTGGCTGGTGCGGATTCCCAGTTAGTGTCATCCATCGCTAATCCAGAATTACAAGAAATTATCGCTCAAACTAGAGAATAATTTACAATACTAACACCTGAAGGATTGCGGGCTGTTTTCCGTTTGCTGCTGAATGTCTCCATATATAAAAGTTCTACTTGACGCGATAATTCCAGGTTTGGATAGCTAAATCTATAAACCATCCTAAATTAAAGTCTGTCTCCTTTTGGTAAATTTCCCACCATTCCCTAGTAGTGCTATCAATAGGTGGAGTAATTCCTTTAAGGAGATACAAAAGTAAGAAAAAAGTATTATGATTATAACCTAGTGCAGCTTGCGTCAAGTACATATTAGGTTTACACCATTTTAACATTCCATGCCTAGTCATTCCTGAAAATGTATTAGGTTGAGGTTGCTCTTTTAAGTTGATAGTATCTTTGGTACAAACAACCCATTCTATAGAAGAATTTGAAGAAAAAGGGTTGCCTACTTTTTTCAAAACACATCCAAATCGAGTTATCGGTGTTTTGATATTTTTATTGACGGCTGTTGGCAACCAAAGAAATAAAAAGATTCCGTTAGTAGTGTTAGTTATTTCTGCCACTTTTTTGTGATTCACTCCATCCCCAGTTCCATACAATATTTTTCTGTAAGTGGTACTAACCATTTCTTTTACTTTTGGCTGAGACAAAAGCAAAGTTCGCAACTTCAGAAAATCTGTATGATAGTCTGGTGGGAGCCTACCTACAAAATTGCAAGTAAAAGGAGGTAAACTGCTAAGATCTAAATTATGAGAGATTTCTGGCAACCCAAATACAGGGTAAGAAATTTCATAAATTTGACTTAATAGTTTAAATTGACCTGAATTATGATAATTTTGTACAGCAAATTCCCAAAAACAAAAATCTTCTTCAAATTTTGAAGCTTCTTTGTCTGTGTAATTATCATCGTGAAAACTCGGTGCGACCGCTATCATTTTCACTGGCAATGAATAGTCAATTTTATCCTCAAAGCATTTATTGGTGAGAATAGCTTTACGATAACGAGTTAGCTACGAAACTAATCCTCGATCTTCTTCATTTTTCAACTCAATAATTATCGGCTGATTGGCGGATTTGGTACAGCACAATAAATCGCATCGCTGCATTTTTACAGTATGCTGTCTTTTGATTTTAATTAGCGAGGGAAAGATTTCATCAAATTTCTCATCTATATAATCTTCCAAATCCATCTCGGATTGAAACCTGATTTCACCACCAATATAAATTAACTTGCGATTAGCAGTTTTTACCCTATCATTCAACCTTTTACCTTGGGTTGATAGATGTTTTGCTTTGAGGTATGGCACCGTAGCTATCCCATAAAGTGAGCATTGCCCGCGAGCTTAACTCACGAGCCATACCCAATTATATCACTTATCATCCCTCACAGGCAGCGACGTATCCAGAATTTCCATCAACAATTCCAGTCGCGAAGGACGGCTCAACATCGGCACTAAATTCGGTAAGGAGTAGTAATCACCCGAAAACGTAAAGGTTTCCACCGATACTTGTTTGTCCTTTAAGTGCTTCTCAACATCTTCGCACCAATCACCAACTCGCACAATCAGAACATCAGGAATTACCCCCAAACTGCGGCAGTAATTCGGGTAAGCATCCACGAAGTAAGGTGAAGAGTTTTCGCCTTCATCTGTTACGATAATGAATTGATCGACTACCTGCTTTTTAATCCGCATTGCTTCCACCGCGCAACCGCAACTTGTGCCGCCGCCAGCCCGAATGTGCTTGAAAGCGCCTTCCCAGTCTGTCAATTCGCTGCTGTTTGCTTGCACAGGATACGGCATCGTGTCAAAGGCATAAACGAACAGTGCAGCGTCGGAAATGCCGGAAATCAAGGCAGCTAGACGCTTACCGATTTCGATCGCACTTTCCATCGAACCCGACTTGTCAATCAACAAACCAGTTGCTTTCGCAATCTTGCCGCGCTTTTTCACCTGTTCGTTTGTCACTGCTTCCAGCTTCGCCGCCGTTGCTGTGTCGAAGTTCGCGCCCGCACCCGCAACACTCGCTTTGTAAGCAGAAACCCGATCGCACTTTGCCGCTTCATCCAGCTTCGAGTCAATCAACTGCTTGACTTCCGCGTGATCCATCGCGCCGCGCGACTGAATCGATTTCAAATTGTTGATGACTTCCTGCGGCGACATCGAGTTAATCAGCGCGGCCAAAACTGTTGGCGTTAGCTGTCTGATCGCACCAACTGCGATCGTATACGGAATCTTGTACTCAACAATCAAATTCGCCTGTTCCGCAGGTGTCGCCGCCTTTGCTAACTGCTTCAAAACGAATGCCAGAGAGTCTTCCGGCGGATTGTCTTTAAACAGGATAGCATTAGCGCGATCGCTCGGCTTGACGTGCAGCGTTGCGTACAAATGCTTCATCGCCTTGCGGTTGCGGATGGCGGCGCGATCGAAAAACTGCGGATTCTTTTCCCGCGATTTCAGATAGCGAGTGACAGCAGTGCGCGCACTCCGAGGCACCTTATTTTGATGCTGCTTCATAAAGTCCACAATCCGCGAAACCTCGTAGGGAGGGAACTCTTGCAGCATCATAAAACCGGCATCTCGGTGTTCCGTCAGCGCCGAAGTCAGCAAATTGCCGGCAAAAACTTCCTTGTGATCGCGCACGTCGCCGTGACGTTGATACCAGACTGCTAAATGACCGTAAAATATTGGGTCTAATTCGATAATTAACTTGTGAATTTCTGCCACCTTTTCCAGTTGACGGTGAGGAGTGGTGAGCAGAGTGTTGAGCATTTCCACACGTAAATCGCGTTCTGCTGCATTCATATTCATCGGTGCTACCTCCCTTTAAGATTTTGGATTTGAGAAACATTCAAAATCGGCGGTTGGCAGTTGTTGCACGCTAGCGAGTGAATTTAAAAAATCACCGCGCAAGTTTGGGGAGCTTTTTTTGGTAAACCTAAATAGGGCCTGTATGTAAGCTCTCGCGATTAGGGCGCGGCAATAACTGCTATTGAAAATTATTTGAGGGAAACTGTTTCTAGTTCAAGGGAGATCAAATCGGGTTCAACCCAGTTAATTCAAGCTTCCCAAGACATCAACCGATCGCGCGTGTAATAGCGAAAGGGTAAAGTGCGATCGGCATATTTTGCAATCAAACCGTTAGCCAGATGTACCATCGATCGATTTTGGCTTTCATCGGCGAGATACCCGCGAATAGTTCGCACCCAAAACAGCGTTAGTGTTTCGTGATACCCGCTGTTTTTTGTGGTTTCAATTCCTTGAGCCGAGTTGTAACGTTTAATGCCATTGCGAATCGCATTTATCGCTTCTTGCTCCGAGTCATAACACAGATACCACAGGGCAACGGTTAAATGTGCTTCGTGCGTCCATTGACTTCGCGACAGGTTGCCTTCTTGGAAGGCATGAATCAGACTGTCTATCTCCTTGGGCGATCGGTAAATTGCCAGTCTTTTTCTCATGGCTAATACCCAATTTATTCTTGAGGACGGAAGTCTTCAATACAAACAGGATTACTTAATTATTATCCTGAATTAAAAACAAGAGCTTATAGCGCCTAAAAAGTCACTTCGCGCAAGTCAAGAAAGCCGTTGGCACATACGCAGGAGTTGAACCCGCGACCGTTTCTTTTTAAGAGAAATGCTCTACCAATGAGCTAGTATGTAGGCTTCCTTTGTTGGGGCGCGAAGTGGAACTTTTAAGCGCCGGATAGATATAAAAAATTTAGCTATAAAAGGCAGCGCACAAGTCAGAGAAGCTTTAGCCTCGCGGCAAGTAGGAATTGAACCTACGATTCGATTTTAAGTCGAACGTATCCAGTTTGTAAGCTTCTTTTGTTAGGGTGCGCTGCCTAATACGTGCTTTAAGTGAATTTCTACCCGTAAACGGCTTCTGGGCGGACAATTAAATCGCCGCTGGGACGGCGATCCAGAACGTAAGACTCGAAGCGCTCGCCCTTGACATCAAAATGATTTGCCAGACGTTCCTTAATAGCCTTGTCGCTCATTCCTGCCGTGATACCCAGTTGGTTTTCTGCCACGTCATAGGAACGTCCTTCAAAACGAATGTGAACCATTACCGATACCTCCTAGAGCAATTTTGGATTTTGGATTAGTAGCTTATCTGCTCTCGACTTTGGCTTTTTGTGAGACTTAGCAAATTGCCAGTATCGGTAAAGATTCACGAAATCTGATAATCTTTACTGAAAGAAGCGCCGTTCTAAATGATAAGCTTGTTTAATTTTGCGGATTTCCTCAGCCTTTTTGGTTGATTGAAATCTGGCTGAACTTGTCTGTTCTGAATCCGCATGAAATTCGTTAAAATTAGACTGATTTCGTACAACATCTGACTCGCCCCGAGTCAGTTTGTAACCGAACAGTCTCGTATAAAGTAACAACATGACCATCGAGTCTATATTACAAGACTTTCAAATTGATGTTCGTTGAAATTTTGAGCAATATTTAGTTGTCAAGGTTCAGAATTTGCACGAAAAATACAGGTTTTTGCTTGTCCTGCGCTTTCCATGTTTATATACTACATTTATACTACGCAGGTGTCAAGGGGGTAGCAAAAGTTTTTTAGATAAAACTTACACCAGTGGCGAGAAACCTGGTTTTTTCAGGAAGGAAAATATTTCGTTGCTACCCACATATCCGGTAAAAAACCGGGTTTGTTGGGTCGGAGTGCGTAAGTCCTGAGATGTTGCACCATTCTCAATAAGCTTTTTATGAATAGGCAAGATGCCTGTTCCACAAAGAGTGAATTTTCTTGTGGAACAGGCATCTTGCCTGTTTGTGAGAATGGTGCAAGATGTGAGTAAGTCCCTATCAATTAAATATCCTTAACATAAGAAATGCTATTGCGAATATTGTGAAAGCCTACTGATTCGTAAAGCCGCAGCGCACCGCAGGAATTTTCAGCATCGACGCCGAGAATAGCAGTCTCGACACCGGCAGCTTTGAGTCGATGCAAACCAGCCAGCAACATTGCTCGTCCCAATCCAATTTTGCGGAAGCCGCGCCGCGTACCGAGAACACCAATCCAGCCTTCGTTTCTGCCGGTGCGATCGTTTTCATCGGGGTTAATTTCGCAGTAGCAAAAAGCGGCAAAAGTGCCGTCTGCTGCAACAGCGATCGAATCTAGATCGTTTCTGTAATTGGGTAGAGTTGAATAGTAATTGGATTTCTCTACTGTAAAATCGTGGTGGTTCCAGTGGTCGATAAACGACTGGTTGAACATTTCTACCCAAGCTTCCGCATCCTGTTCGCAGGAGACTTGACGCAGCAAGAAACCTTCGGGAAATTGCGGTTCTGGGATTGGTTCACAGAGCGATCGCGCCATGCGGAAAAAATAGCGATCGGCCCTGAAACCGCAACTTGCGAGCACAGAAATGCGATCGCAATCCTCAGCGCGAGCCCAAGATCGCAGCTTCACGGGCGCGCCCCGCCATGATGCCACCTCGCGCATCCGCGTTTCGCCCCAAGCCACTGTCGCGGCTTCCACGTCGCCCGCTCGCGCGTCGGGGCGGACCCGAAACGACAGCCAACCGTCGATGACTTCCCCCGGTTCAGAAACCGACAACTGAGCAAAACCGATTAATTTTCCCTCCGCATCTTCCCAAAGGCAGATATCGCGCGCTACATCTAGGGAAGGTTCGTTAAATTCTTGTTGTAATTCGGAGATTGAAGTGCCTTGATCCAGCCGATCGACTTCTTCGCAAGTATTGATTAAATGGGCGATCGCATCTAAATCGCGATCACCCGCATAGCAGCGCGCCGAGAGATTTGCCATCATAGCTAATCACCATTTCCTGTTGTTATTCAGTTTAAAAATAGCTTGGGCGATCGCACTTTTATCGATCGGATGAGCTGATCGGTCGATCGGCCTTAAAAATCCGACAACGCAAACACCCCGACGCATCGAACCCCTACAGCAGTTGAGTGCACTCGTGTACAGTAACAAATAGTTTGTTACTGTACAGTCAAAGGGACAGCAATCTGTTATTAGTGACAAATAATTTGTTAAACGGACAGCAATCTGTCAACGCGGACAAATAATTTGACACTCAACATGAGTTTCGATAAATTCAGGTTCAGGATTTGGGATGGGAGTAGAAGGACTTGAACCTTCGACCTTGAGATTAAGAGTCACCTGCTCTAACCAACTGAGCTATA
>NZ_JAUBQR010000221.1:0-11237 GCF_036701385.1 Microcoleus sp. Pol12B4
TCCGGCGTCATGTTCAGCATCGACACCGAAACCGGATTCAAAAACGCCGTATTAGTCACCGCCGCCTACGGATTAGGCGAAAACGTCGTCCAAGGCACCGTCAACCCCGACGAATACTTCGTCTTTAAACCAACATTAAAACAAGGTTTTCGCCCGATTTTAGACAAACGACTCGGCAGCAAAACACTCAAAATGGTGTACGATATTGGCGGTTCTAAATACACCAAAAATGTCTCCGTTATAGCAGCAGAGAAAAATAAATTTGCCATACAAGATGATGAAATTCTGCAACTAGCAAAATGGGCCGTAGTCATCGAAGAACACTACTCTAAAGTACGCGGGACTTATACCCCGATGGACATTGAGTGGGCAAAAGACGGCAATACGGGCGAATTGTTTATTGTCCAAGCGCGACCCGAAACAGTACAATCTCAAAAGTCTGCTAAAGTTTTGCGAAACTACAAATTGCAAGGTACCAGTGCAGTTTTAGCAAAAGGACGCGCCGTTGGCGAATCAATCGGACAAGGCAAAGCCCGCGTAATTTTAGATGTACACAAAATCGCTGAATTTCAATCAGGAGAAGTTTTGGTTACCAACAAAACAGACCCGGATTGGGAACCGATTATGAAAAAAGCAAGTGCGATCGTCACCAATTCCGGCGGCCGTACTTGTCACGCCGCCATCATCGCCAGAGAAATGGGAATTCCCGCTATTGTCGGCACCGGCGACGCCACCCAAATCTTGAAAAACCATCAAGAAATCACTGTTTCTTGTTCGGAAGGAGACGAAGGCAAAGTTTATGCGGGTTTGCTTCCTTTTGAAATTCAAAAAACTGCGATCGAGAATTTGCCCCGCACCCGCACTCAAATTTTAATGAATGTCGGGAATCCAGAAGAAGCCTTTGGTTTATCAGCAATTCCTTGCGACGGCGTAGGCTTAGCGCGGTTGGAATTCATCATTGCCAATCACATTAAAGCACACCCGCTGGCACTGATTCACTTTGACGAATTGGTGGATGAATCAGTCAAAGAAGAAATTGCAGAACTCACAGCACTTTACCAACACAAACCCGATTTCTTCACCGACAAACTCGCCCACGGAATTGCCACAATTGCCGCCGCATTTTATCCAAATCCAGTTATCGTGCGGATGAGCGATTTCAAGAGCAACGAATATGCTAATCTTTTGGGTGGGCGGCAGTTTGAACCCAACGAAGAAAACCCGATGATCGGGTGGCGCGGCGCCTCTCGCTATTACGACCCAAATTACCGCGAAGCTTACGCTTTGGAATGCAAAGCATTAAAGCGAGTTCGCGACGAAATGGGCTTGACAAATGTGATTCCGATGATTCCATTTTGTCGCACCCCGGATGAAGGACGAAAAGTGTTAGCCGAGATGGCAAAACACGGTTTAGTTAAGGGCGAGAACGGTCTGCAAGTGTATGTGATGTGCGAATTGCCGAGCAATGTCATATTTGCGGACGAATTTGCCCAAGTTTTTGACGGATTCTCGATCGGCTCTAACGATTTAACTCAGTTAACATTAGGATTAGACCGGGATTCTGCTTTGGTCGCACACATTTTTGACGAACGGAATGAAGCTGTCAAGCGCATGGTAGCAATTGCCATTAAAGCCGCCAAGAAGTACGATCGCAAGATTGGGATTTGCGGTCAAGCGCCCAGCGATTATCCTGAGTTTGCTCGTTTCTTGGTTGAGTTGGGAATTGATTCGATTAGTTTGAATCCCGATTCGGTTTTGAAGACTTTGTTGGATGTTGCTAAGGTGGAAGGCGCGGGTTCGTTGATGGATTTAGCCGGGGATATTGCTAAGATTTAACGCTTTCATGTTTTTGAGAGAAACCGGGTTTCTTAAACAATAGCTAGCCCATGTTCTGACTTGCTTGTTTTTGAACCGATCCGGTTTCTCATATTTAGTCCTGTAAAATAACCAATTTTGCGTTTGTAGTGATGAATCCAAGTCCTCTGATTTTTATCAGGACTTGCATTCGTCACTACAAACCTATTTGATTGCTGATAAATGACCTGAAATAATATCACATTATATCTGCACTTCTGGCTTTTTTGGACCCGGACGATGCGCTTTACGAAAAAAGTGGCGTCACCAGCGATCGCCCTCCTCAGCCACCAGCTAACGGTTAACACACGGGCGGCATAGTTTGAGAATAGATCGGGAACTTTTCTTATTTAAAACCGTCTTTTAGAGGAGGATTTTCTGTTGCCATAGCCTAAGTCAAAAAACATATTATCCACATAAGCTCTGAAAATGTGCTAACTGCTCTCCTGATTATTTTCATAGGTTTAGCTCCGTCGCTGCTGTCTTTGTGGGTGATGCGATCTGCCCAGAGCCAAGCCCGCGACAGAATTGCAGCGGCCAGGCTTGCGGTAGCGAATAGACCCATGCGAACTCAACTAGCAACTGCCGATCGCACTTACATACAAAGCCTCGGTTATTCGATCGGGGATATCACTTGCGAGTATAACGCCCGCTCTAATTACATTCGCTGCGCTGTCAATCCTTCTGGCCCCTGTCAAGATTGTCGGTACTACCAAGCCAGAACTCTTGACGCTCGCGGTGAAAAGATATAGCTTATATTGGTGCTTGTATCTACGCCTATTTGCGGATGTAATCCTCAATGAGTTAAGATGTACTTACGTGTAAGGATTATTGTTGGAGCTTGTTTTGGACGACCCACGCCAAAACTCAGCAATTAAAACCTAATCGAGCATTATTGCTTGGTTACAGTTGCTATAATTGGCGGATTGCGAGCGCTGTTTTTCGAGTTGAGGACTTACGATCAGAAACCAGGTTTAGACTATAAATCTTGGTTGGGCGACGATAAATCTAGGCATAAATTGGGTTTCTAGTCTCCTGGGCGTAACTCCTGCAGTTAAGAAAATTAGCAAACAAAAATCCTAAGTAGCTGAGGGGCAAATTTCCAAATCAGTTTCTCCAAAACATCATGAAAAATTCTGCACGAAATAATGTCCCGATCATTTATTTTAAACAGAAACCAGCTCGAAGACTCTAAGTTGACAGTTTGAGAAGTTGCTTGTGGGCGGCATTAATCTGTTTTTGCGATCGTAGCGAAACAGTCTCAAACCTAGATTGCTATCTCCAGACTCCAAGTAATGAATTTTTAAGACGCTTCGTCGATACAGGGTATGCCGATTTCAATTGAATCTCATATGTTGCACCATTTTCAAGAATAGGTTTTCTGGCCTGTTCCACAACAAGTGAATTTTCTTATGGGCTGGGCAGGAGAACCCTCCCATAGAAGGGTTATTGAGAATGGTAAAAGATCTCAGTTGAATGACACTTCGGGCAATGCCGGCATAATTATGTGACGGCTATCACTCCCTAATTAATGTGTGGTTGCTATTGTGAACAGGGCTTACACACCAAAACCAAAGAAACCGAGTTTTTTACCGGGATCGAGGGCTGCAAAGAAGTCTTTTCGTCCCTCAAACCAGGTTTATACGTCTAGAAATAGTGAAAATTCTCTGCAAATAAAGTGCATTAGACGATCTACAGAAAACCTCATCAAGTAAATTTTTGAGAACTCGTGTTATTATCTACTGCCCGATGTAAGAGCTAGGCGTGTAACAGATACACTCGTTAACAGAAAAGAAAAAAGCCACAGGCAAAATATCACCAGATAGAGAGATTATTCGGATTTAAACACCAAATCCTCAGCGTTTCTGTCGTCGATATTTCTAATGCTATCAAATATCAATATAGCACTGCTTTGTGCTGAGTAAAATTTGCTTTTTACTCTTGATCCAAGTCAACCAGCAGAGCCTCTTACTCTGAAATTCAACCTTGTCAATAGGTGATAATTATCATCTTGAAATGGGTACATCATCTACAATCCGTGAGCCAATTTGACCATGCAAAGCATCTGCAACAAATCAATCTTTTTAACCGCAAAAATATGTGACTCCACCGCAAGGATTGCTGCCACAAAGTCCCGAACAACAGCTACTTATCATCAGAAAAAAACAATAAAAAAAGTAAATGCAGACGAGTGTTTCCTGTCCCAAAAACTTCGTGGTGGCACGAGAATTAGGCATCCCCACAGAGAATTTTTGCGATCGACTTTAGGGGCAAACCCCCCGCGGTTGCCTTCTCGGACTATAAAAAATGTACTGTTCATCGATGCCAGAGTAGAGAACTGCGACAGCTTGGCAAGAGGGGCAACAGCCGATACAGAGGTATTTGTACTGGACTCGACGCGGGATGGAGTCGAGCAAATTACTAGAATTCTGGTTAATTACAGCGATTTAGACAGCCTTCAGATAGTTTCTCACGGTCGAGAAGCGGGGGTGCAGCTAGGGTCGATCGAACTTTGCAACGACAACTTACAAACCTACAACCATTTGTTAGAACAGTGGGGAAAAGCCCTCAGCGAGAGAGGAGATATCTTGTTATTCGGGTGCAGCGTCGCAGCGGGAGAAAGTGGCGAGGCCTTCGTGCGGCGGCTGAGCTTAATAGTCGGTGCAGATATTGCAGCTTCCGACAACTTGACGGGGAGTACGGCACTCGGTGGCGACTGGGAATTAAAATTTGCGATCGGGGAAATAAAGGCGAGAATCGCCATTGAAAAAGAAGTGCTCGCAGCCTACCCTTTCGCCCTCGGCACATTAGTTAACGAAACTTTCAAAAACTCCACAGTTAGGGGGCCTTGGATTTATGGGGGAAACGACGGAGCACTGTTCAATCCCAGCAGCGGGGTTCCAGCAGCCAATCAACTTATCCCCGGCATTACCGGAGGCACAGTATCCGGCGTACTTCCGGCTTTGGGCGGTTCGACTCCCGGCGATGGCGCTCTGCTATTAACTCCAGCAGTAAATCTTCGAGAAGCCTTCGTCATCTACAACAACCCCATTCCTTCAACCGACGGTATCAGAGTCCAGTTTGATTTTTATTCTTACGGTTCAAGCCAGCAATTTGAGGCTCCGCAACCCTCTATTAGTCCTCAGCCAGGGGACGGGCTGGGTTTCTTCTTGATAGACGGCACTGTTAGCCCAACCAGGACTGGGGGTTATGGCGGTTCTCTGGCTTACGCTCCACGAACGGGTATACCCGGTATTGAGGGAGGTTATTTAGGTATTGGGCTTGACGAGTTTGGCAATTTTTCAACATCCACAGAAGGGCGCTCCGGCCCGGAGCCACCTTCGATTCCCGGCTCCTCTATTGGTTCTTTCCGACCTGATTCAGTAACTGTTAGAGGAAATCAAGCCAACCGTTATCAGTTTTTAACCAATGCGATCGTTCCCTTCGGCATCGATAACATTCCTACGAGCATTGACTTTAGTGGCCCTCAACCAGGCAGCAATTTTAACTTCAGCAATACGTTCACGAGCGATCGCAATTTAGCCAAAAGATCCGTTCAAATTACGCTGAATCCATCTAACGATCCGGTGAATCCCTCTCGCCTCACCGTTGCCTTCGATAAAAATTTCGACGGCATCTACGAAACTACATTGATCGACATCCCCAACTTGGCCACCAAAAACGGCCCAGTACCGCCAATTTTCAAATTTGGTTTTGGCAGTTCCACAGGAAGCGCCAACAACATTCACGAACTTCAAAACCTGGTAGTTGAAACTATCAATCCTCCCAGTATCGCCGCAGAGGTTGCCACTATTAAGACCGGCCCGCAGTTCGTCAAATCCGAAGGCAGCATTACCTACACGATTACTACTGTAAACAGGGGGCCAGCACCTGCTACAAATGTTCTGATTCAAGACGAAATACCTTTAGAACTGCGTCCGGGCGGATTGCAGCCGAATCTGATTGCCTCTAACAACGGCACTTACGTGAACCAAACCAAGGCAGTCACCTGGCCGTTAATTCCGGTTCTCAATGCCGGCGAGACTGTTACTTACACCCTGACAATTGATTTGCCGCCCGGTTTAACCAGCGGTAGCAGTTTTGCCAACGTTGCATTCAGCACTAGCTCGACTTTCGACCCCGACCTCAGCAACAACAGCGGTGTACTCGCCCCAGGGCAAATCGAGGGGCCTGGTGTAGTGTCTACCACAGTTGTCGATACAGTCGCGGATTTAGTTACTACCAAAAGTGGTCCTGTGACTACTTCGGCTGGGTCAAGCGTCGCCTACACATTGACTACCACTAACATGGGGCCAGACCCCGCTGCCGATGTGACCATCAGTGACAGCATTATTCCGGGTTTAACAGGAGTCAGCGTATCGGACGGCGGCACTTACGACCCAGTTTCGGGCATTGTCACCTTCCCAGCACTGACAGCCCTGGCAAATGCTGCGACTGAGACTCGGACTATCAGTTTCACTGCCCCAGCCACCCTTACTGCCATCAGCAACACGGCGCGGAGCACCTCGGCGACTTTCGATTCGATCGCCACTAACAACAACGGCTCGACAACCAACAAAGACGGCACTCCCACTAACTCTACGGTTACGACAAGTATTGCGCCCAACGCGGATTTGGCAACCACGAAAACCGGCTCTACGAGTGCTACGGCCGGTAGTTCGGTCAGCTATACGATCGCCACAGTCAACTTAGGGCCGAGTCCTGCAGAAGCTGTAACCATCACTGACAGCATAGTTCCCGGTTTAACCGGAGTCACGGCATCTAACGGTGGCATTTACGATCCAGTGACGGGCATTGTCACCTACGCGCCCGTGGCAATAGCCAACGCGGAGACTGTCACCCGGACGATCGGCTTCACAGTACCGCCCACCCTAACTTCCATCAGCAACACGGCAAGAAGTACCTCCATCACTCCCGACTCCACTCCTGCCAACAACAACGGTACCAACCCCAACGCCACGGTCACCACCTCGATCGATGCTGTGGCCGATGTTGTCACCCAAAAAACGGCTCCGGCCAGCATCAACGCGGGCGACACGCTACTTTATACAATTACTACTGCCAATAACGGGCCGAGTCCTGCGACCAACGTAGTCATCACCGACAGCCTGATTCCCGGCTTAACTAATGTCAGCGTGTCCGATGGCGGAACCTACAATGCAACCACAGGGACGATCGAGTTCCCAGCGATCGCGACTTTAGCCAGCGGCACCAACCAGAGCCGCACCATCAGCTTTGTACCGCCGACTACCCTGACGAGCATCACCAATATTGTATTAAGTCGATCGGACACTTTTGACCCGGACTTAACAAACAACAACGGCTCGACAGTCGCAGTGCCCGGTGAGGCGGGGGGTCAAGTCATTACCTCGATCGATGCTGTGGCCGATGTTGTCACCCAAAAAACGGCTCCGGCCAGCATCAAGGTGGGCGACACGCTACTTTATACAATTACTACTACCAACAACGGGCCGAGTCCTGCGACCAACGTAGTCATCACCGACAGCCTGATTCCCGGCTTAACTAATGTCAGCGTGTTCGATGGTGGAACCTACAACGCAACCACAGGGACGATCGAATTCCCAGCGATCGCGACTTTAGCCAGCGGCAGCAGTGTCACCCGCCGCCTAATTTTTGTACCCCCGCCTACCCTGACGAGCATCACCAACATTGTATTAAGTCGATCGGACACTTTTGACCCGGACTTAACAAACAACAACGGCTCGACAGTCGCAGTGCCCGGCGAGGCGGGGGGTCAAGTCATTACCTCGATCGATCCTGTGGCCGACCTGGTTACGTCCAAGAGCGGTCTCACATCTGCTCCTGCTGGTAGTTCCGTGACTTATACTATAACTACCGCAAACAATGGGCCGAATGCTGCTGAAAACGTAGTGATTACAGACAGCATCATTCCCGGTTTAACGGGAGTCAGCGC
Organism: Microcoleus sp. Pol12B4; assembly: GCF_036701385.1. NCBI lineage: Bacteria > Bacillati > Cyanobacteriota > Cyanophyceae > Oscillatoriales > Microcoleaceae > Microcoleus > Microcoleus sp. Pol12B4. Next base: position 7,811 of record NZ_JAUBQR010000221.1, read on the forward strand.
ATCCGATAACGGCACTTACGACCCAGTGACAGGAGTTGTCACCTTCCCAACAATTCTCAGTTTGACGAGCGGCAGCAACATCAACCGCGAGGTAACAGTAGTCGTTCCAGCGACGGGCGCCATTAGCAATACTTCCCAGAGCCGAGCGACCACTTTTGATTCCAAACCCAGCAATAACAACGGTTCCGAGTCCAGAGCCACTGTCACCACCGCTATTATTAGCGCGCAGCCCACACCCAACAAACTTCCATCAGCCTACAGCAGCAACGCTGCGCTAGCGCCCAACAGCGTGGTCCAAATTAGCGGACTCGGAGGCAGAGACTCAGACGGCACAGTGGTTACATTCACCATCAGTACCCTGCCACCGGCAAATCAAGGCGTCCTGTTCTTGGGCGACCCGGCAACGGGGGGAGTCGCCGTCACGGCTGGTCAAACCCTGACAGCCGAGCAAATGACGCAGTTATTCTTCCAGTCGGCCGGCAATTTCACAGGAGCTAATTTTACCTACAGCAGCAAGGACAATCTCGGTGGCAGCAGTCCTGCCGCCACCGTTTCTCTGGTGTCGCTAGCGTTCAACTACCCGCCGGTACCCACAAACTTCAGCAAGACCCTGGCGCCAAACAGCAGCGTCAACCTCACAGCGCTGACGGCAAAAGACCCCGACGACTCGATCGAATTCTTTACTATCAACACCCTACCGGCGACAAATCAAGGCATCCTGTTCTTGGGCGACCCCAGCCAGGGAATCCGGGTCACGGCAGGCCAAAGACTGAGTACAACTCAAATCAACCAGTTATTCTTCCAAGCAACCAGCGAATTCGCAGCCACCAACTTTACCTACAGCGCCACAGACCGCCGCGGCGCCATCAGTCCAGCCCCCGCTACAGCCTCCCTGCTAGCACTATTACCTCCCACCGACCAGCCACCGGTCGCCAACAACTCCAGCGTCGCTTTGTTGCTGGAAACAACCGTGAACATCTCCGGACTCGGAGGAACCGACCCAGACGGGACGGTGGTTTCCTTTACCGTAAACACCTTGCCGCCCGCCAATGAGGGGACGCTGTTTTTGGGTGATCCCAGCCTGGGAGTGCGGGTCACGGCTGGTCAAACCCTAACAACCGAGCAAATTACCCAGTTGTTCTTCCAGGCGTCCGGCAATTTTACAGGGGCAAACTTCACCTACAGCGCTACAGACAACCTCGGCGCTACCAGTGCGGCAGTCGCCACTGTCTCTCTTATTCCCCTTAAGGAATCGATACCCGTGCCGACACCGGCGCCAACTCCAACACCAACAACACCGGCGCCAACTCCAACACCAACAACACCGGCGCCAACTCCAACACCAACAACATCGGCGCCAACTCCAACACCAACAATATCGGTGCCAACTCCAACACCAACAATATCGGTGCCAACTCCAACACCAACAATATCGGTGCCAACTCCAACACCAACAATACCGGCACTCACACCCATACCCGCAGCGGAACCAGCGCCAACGCCCATACCCGCGCCGACGCCCATACCCACGCCGACGCCCATACCCGCGCCCGCCCCGGAACCAACTGCAAGTGCAACTGCAACTCCAACACCCACACCACCAACACCGGAACCAACACCAGCGCCAGAACCAACCCCCATACTCAACCCAGTGCCGGAACCGGATACCAGTTGTGGTTGCGGCCCCTTGAAAGGACCCCCGAACATCACATTTATTCCCCCCCAGCCTTCGCAAATACTCAACTTCGACTCCAACACCGCACAACCCATCGACATCCAAAACACCAGCATCGGGACCGAGGGCAACGATTCCTTAACCGGAAACGAAACCAACCAACTGTTTCTCTCAAAAAGCGGGGACGACACAGTGTTAGGTGAAGCAGGCAGCGATATCGTTTACGGCGACCCACAGCGAGACTTCATAGCAGCAGGTAAGGGCAACGACATCGTTTACGGCGGGAAAGAAACCGATGTCGTATTTGGCGGGAAGGAAGAAGATCGCATTTTTGGCGATCGCAATTCGGACACAGTGTACGGCGATCGCGGTGCCGACACCATAGTCGGCGATAACGGCAACAACATCGACTTGACCGACAATGACAGCGACCTAATTTTTGGCGGAGATTCAGGCGACGCCATTGCAGGCACTCAAGGCGGCGACACGGTTTACTCCGGCAAAGCTGGCGACATCGCCTATGGTGGCATCGACAATGACCTGATTTGGGGTGACAAAGGTCCGGACACCCTCTACGGCGACAACGGAGACGATTCTGTGTTCGGTGGCGTCCTCAACTCCCTAGACAGCGACCCCGACGGCTTCGATTTGCTGTTAGGAGGTGATGGCAACGACTTGATGAACGGTCAAGAACAAGACGATACCCTGGTGGGCGGCAACGGCCGGGATTTGCTATTTGCAGGCAAAGCGGGCGATCGCATTTTTGGCGAAACTGACTCGGATACTCTCTACGGCAATCAAGGTTCCGACACCATACTCGGTGACTACGGCACTCAATCAGGCAGCACAATTGCCACCTCTGAAGGCGACTTAATTTTCGGCAACGACACCGGCGATATCATCGGCGGCGGTAGCGGTAACGACAGCATTTTTGCCGGCAAAGGTAACGACTTAATTTACGGCGGCAAAGATAACGATCGGATTTGGGGCGAACTCGATTCCGATACTATTGTCGGTGATGAGGGGGACGATTCGCTTTATGGCGGCTTGCAAAACCAATTAGTGTCGGATGTTGACGGTCGCGACTTGCTGTTTGGGGGCGATGGCAATGACGAACTCAATGGTGGTGAGAGTTCCGACTCTTTGAGTGGGGGTTTTGGTAACGATATTCTTCGTGGTGGCAAGGATGACGATGTAGTACAGGCAGATGCTGGCGATGACTTGATTTACGGTGATGATGGCAGCGATATTTTGTGTGGCGATCGGGGTAACGATACCATTTTTGGCGATTGCGGGCAAAATGAGCGAGGCGCTGTGGGTGGAGACGGTCAGCAAGACTGTATCAACGGGGACAGCGGCGATGACTTTTTATACGCCAATGAAGGCCAAGATTCTCTCAACGGAGGTGAGGGTAATGACACTCTCAATGGAGGCAAAGATAACGATATTCTCAACGGAGGTGCAGGGGATGACTGGCTGTTTGGTGATGGAGGAGATGATACTTTGATTGGGGGTGTGGGGAGCGATCGCTTTGTGTTAAGTGCTAATAGTGGTATGGATACTCTGTTCAATTTTGCTGTCGGAACTGATAAGTTTGTCCTGGCGGGTGGCTTGAGTTTTGAGGCTTTGCAAATTAACCCGATGGCGAATGCCACACTGCTGCAAGTTGCTGCGACTGGCGAGGTTTTGGCTCAGGTTTTTGGTGCTGATAATTCTCTGACTTTTCTCGATTTTCTCACTCTTTCTACTTAA